>DATBHS010000230.1:0-11870 GCA_036557345.1 Bryobacteraceae bacterium | reverse complement strand
ACCATGTCCTGGCCGTTCTCGTCCTTCAACGTCTGCAGCGCAGTCTGCGCCTTCACATACAACTTCAGAAACGCATTTCGCATTAGTTTTTTCTCCTAGGAAAATTTGCCCTTGCCAAGGGCAAGGTACGGTCTTGGAGGGCAAGTCAGGAACCAAATCGGGTAACGGACAAAAATGTTTCTATGTGATTGATTCGCTGTGAGGTCCTGGTCCGTACCTGTTCACCGGCGTTGACAGGGCCTTCCTGGAAGTCAACGGACTAACACACTGATCGGGTTCGCACGTCCGGGCAAGCAAGCTCATCGGAAAATGAAAAACGAGCCCAACTAGCCGTCCGCAGCCCCCATCGGAGTTTGGGTTCGTTTCGCAAAATGCCTTCTCTTCGTGGCGACGGTCTATAACATTCGCCCCGTGCCCTGGAACGGCTCGCAGTTCTCACACGCTGGTGTCGGCAGGAGTGCCAAACGGCAGCGACGCGTCGCCGCTAGAGAGAAACCAGGTAGCATTCTCAAACCTGAAAATGCAAATTTCCTGAATAGAACCGCCACCTTGCAGGAGATTTGTCGTGCCGGCCATAGACTCCCGTGCGAATCTTCCTGTAAGAAACATGACCTCGCTCTTGCGGGCGCGCGGCCACTGTATACGCCCCGCAACTTCCCACCGAAAAACTGTGTACGGGCGTTGACAGGCGGCCTAAGTTAGTTTGGCGTACCCTTGTAACGCCAACATTTTGCATCGATTTCGGCTTGGGCGGCAAATTGCCCAAGAGAAGGAGTCTGCGGTTCGCAGAACCCTCTTATGCATTCCATCGCCTGGTGGCCCATCTTCATTGCAGTCCTGATCGCCACAATCTCGGATATTCACAGCCGGCGCATTCCGAACTGGCTGGTGTTCCCGCTTTTGGGGACCGGAATTGCGATCTCAGGTATCGTTCGGGGATGGAGCGGACTCGGTCACAGCGTCGCGGGAGTTTTTCTGGCTGTGCTGCTGCTGGGCTTGCCCTATATGTTCCGCGGCATGGGCATGGGTGACCTGAAACTGTGCGCAGCCATCGGAGCTTGGGTTTGGCCTCACCAGCTCGTTTTGGTGCTGGTAGTGATGGGTCTCGTGGGAGGTGTGATGGCACTGGTTTGGGCGATTTTCCGCGGCTTCTTGAAGGAGATGCTGGCCGGAACAAGCGAGCTGGTGTTTGGAATGAAAAAACGCGGCCTCCGGCCCCACCCGACCCTGGTCCTGTCAAATCCCAAGACGCGAAAAATGCCTTATGCGCCGGCGATTGCGATCGGGGCAATCGTTTCATTCTTGGCGGTAGCGTGATGACGGCTTACAAACAAGATTTGCTGCGAATGAAGAGTCCCTCGGTGGGACAGGCGCTTTCGCCTGTCATATTCACCGTGGCACCTGCGAAGGCCTGCTCAGCCCGCGCAAGGAGGATCCTGTGATGTCCGCAGAGATGCGCGAAACCGAGTCCCTGAGCGTGGGCGCTCTCTCGCTCGTGCTGATCGGACCGGATCGCGAGCGCCGTCGTGGTATCGCAAAAGCTCTGGCGGGACCCCAGGCAGATATTGGCCGCGAACTTTCCAATTACCCGCAGATTGACGATCTCGCCGGAATTATCGAGGGGGACTATGACGCCGTCGTCATCGATCTCGATCCGGATCCGGAGCGGGCCCTTGACGTCGTCGAGAACATCTGCAGCAAAGACGCCTCCGTCACCGTGATGGTCTACTCAGGCCGCGCCGATTCCGAGTTGCTGGTGCGCTGCATGCGCGCCGGCGCGCGCGAGTTTTTGGCTGAACCCTTATCGCCGGGCACGGTTGCAGAGGCCCTCATTCGCGCTTCCGTCCGCCGCGGCGAAGTGCGACGCCATAAGAAAGCAACCGGCAAACTGCTCGTCTTCACTGCCGCGAAAGGCGGTTCTGGAGTGACGACCGTAGCGACGAATTTCGCGGTTGCCTTGGCCAAACATTCCGGGAGCAAAGTCGCCTTAATAGATCTCGACCTGGCGCTCGGCGATGCCGCCCTGACCCTGGGCCTCACTACCAAGTTCTCAACAATAGATGCCCTGGAAAATGTGAGCCGGCTGGATTCGGATTTCCTGTCCGTTCTGTTTGCAAAGCACGGCTCCGGGCTCGCGGTGCTCGCGGCGCCCGATGACATCCCCGCATCGCGACCTGCCAAAAATGCGCTGGAAAAACTGCTCCGCATCGTGCGTCAGGATTTTGACTACGTCGTCGTGGACGCCGGGTCGCGGCCAGGCGAGATGCACGAAGCGCTCTTCGAAGCTGCGAATGCCGTCTATCTGGTTGCTCAGGTCAGCGTCGCGGAACTGCGCAACGCGAACCGCTTTGTGTCCAGGTATTTCGGCGTTGCAGATGCTGGAAAGCTGGAGATCGTGTTGAACCGCTTTCAATTGCGAAATATGGAAATCGACGAGGCTGCTATCACAAACGCACTGACGCAGCCGGCGAAATGGAAGGTGCCGAACGACTTCACCGCCGCGCGCCGTGCGCAGAATACGGGGATCCCCATGGCATCGACGGAGAGCCAGGTATCGCGTGTATTTGCCGCAATGGCCAAGGCTGCTTCCGGCTGGCAGGCTGCTCCGGAAAAGAAAAAGAAATTCGGATTGTTCGGTTAAAGAGAAGGAAATGGAAAGACTGGATTTTGAGCAGTTCAAGGCGGACGTTCATCGTACGCTGATTTCGAAACTGGACCTGGAGAGGCTGGCAACCGTACAGACGGGCAAGGCGAAGCAGGCCGTCGCCGGCCTGGTGCAGGAGATTATTCTCGACCGGAAGCTGCCCCTGAGCGCAGTGGAAAAGGAAAAGATCCAAGTCGACCTGCTGGACGAGGTATTCGGCCTGGGTCCGCTGGAGCCGCTGCTGGCAGACCCCAAAGTCTCCGACATTCTGGTGAACGGTAAGAACCTGGTCTACGTGGAGCGCGGCGGGATCCTGCAAAAGTCCGACATTGTGTTCCGCGATGACCGGCACCTGATGCAGATCATTGACCGCATCGTTTCGAAGGTCGGACGAAGAGTGGACGAATCGTCGCCGATGGTCGATGCCCGGCTTCCAGACGGCTCGCGTGTGAACGCGATCATCCCGCCGCTTGCGTTGGACGGCCCCGCGGTGTCCATCCGCCGCTTCGGAACCGGCCCTCTCTCTGCCGAAGCCCTCGTCGATTTGAAGAGCGCGTCGCCTGAGATGCTGCAGATTCTGTCCGCAGCCGTGCGTGCGCGTATCAGCATTCTGATCTCGGGTGGCACCGGCGCCGGCAAAACCACCTTCCTGAATATGCTCTCGCAATACATTCCCGAGAAGGAACGCCTGGTGACCATCGAGGACGCTGCCGAGCTGCAGCTTCAGCAGGAAAACGTCGTGCGTCTCGAGACGCGCCCTCCCAACGTGGAAGGCCAGGGCGCCATCCGGCAGCGCCAGCTTCTGATAAACAGCCTGCGTATGCGTCCCGACCGCATCATCGTCGGCGAAGTCCGCGGCGAGGAAGCCTTCGACATGCTGCAGGCCATGAATACCGGCCACGAAGGTTCCATGACCACAATTCACGCCAACAACGCGCGCGATGCCGTTTCACGGCTCGAATCAATGGTGGCCATGAGCAATATGAACATCCCGGAGCGGAGTGTGCGCCAGCAGATCGCGTCGGCCATCACCATCGTGGTGCAGTGTTCGCGTCTGAGCGACGGCAGCCGCAAGGTGATGAGCATCTCCGAGATCACGGGGATGGAAGAAAACGTGGTCAGTATGCAGGAAATCTTCAGCTTCGTGCGAAAGGGCATCGGGCCCAAGGGCAAAGTCATCGGAGCGTTCCGCCCGAGCGGCATCCGGCCGAAGTTCCTGGAGCACCTGCGAGTCTCCGGCGTTGTCCTTCCGGCCGAGCTGTTTGAAACCTCCATGGAAGTGAACTGAGACCGGGGAGGAGAAACAGATATGCTGCTCATCGTATTGGTTTTCGTTGGCGTGTTCGCGGTGACCGCTCTGCTCATCTCGGCCGGCGGATCGGGCCGAGCCGAACGGATGAAAAAGACTCTGTCCCGCCTGGATGCCGTTTTGGCGACAGCGGGCAAAGCCGCCCAGGAAGAACTGGTCGATATCCGTAAAACAGAACTGCTCAGCTCAATCCCATTTCTGAACCGTCTGCTCCTGCGGCTTGAGATCGCCACCCGATTGCGCCGTCTGCTGCATCAGGCGGCCCTGACGTGGACGCCGGGAAAACTGATGCTCCTCGCGCTGGCCGCTTGGGGCGGAGCATGTTTTCTGATCAACTTCAAGATTGAGTCCTTTGCCTTCTCGATGCTCCTCGCGTTGCTTCCTGCCGCCCTGCCGTTCATTTACGTCCTTCGGAAGCGCAGCAAGCGGTTGCAGAAGTTTGAGGAAGGTTTACCCGCGGCGCTCGACCTTCTAGTGAGCGGGCTGCGGGGAGGGCACAGCCTCGTATCAGCGTTGGGGATGGTTGGCCGCGAGGCGCCCGATCCGATCGGCCGCGAATTCCGCGCCTGCTTCGAGGAGCAGAACTACGGCCTGGAGTTGAGAACCGCCATGGAAAATCTGGCGTCCCGGGTCCCTCTGCAGGACATACGAATTATCATGACCGCGATTCTGATTCAGAAAGAGACCGGCGGAAATCTGGCCGAAGTGTTGGAGAAGTGCGCGCACATCATCCGCGAAAGATTTCGGCTGCAGCGCGAGATCCGGACTCGAACCGCACAGGGGCGTCTTTCCGGGTGGGTTCTTTCACTGCTACCTCCGATTTTGGGCTTTCTCCTTTACCTGATCCGGCCCGAGGGCATGCGGCCGCTTTGGACGCGCCCACAGGGTCTGAAACTGATCTACGCTTCGTTGACCATGACGCTGATTGGATCGCTGATCATCCGGAAAATTGTCCGGATACGGGTTTGAGTGAATTATGGGACTTACTATTTTTGCCTTCGCGGCGATATTCCTGTTAGTCGGTAGCGCCGGACTGCTCCTCTTCTATCGCGCGGAAATGATGCAGAGATTATCTGCTGTCTTGTCCCCGCGCTCGCAAGAAGAGAAGCGGCTGAGCCGGCTGAGTGTGGATCATGCCGGAATGTCCCTCAAGGCCGTCGTGCAGCCGTTTGAAAAGGTGTTGCCGAAGAGCCCGAAGGAGGTTTCGGTGGTGCAAAAACGCCTCATTCGGGCGGGTTATCGGGAAGATGCCTACGTCAAGATCTTCTACGGCGCAAAAGTTCTGGTGCCCGTTTTGTTGTGCGGGATCGCCGCTGTCACCGGAGCCAGCCGGTACGGTTCCTTCTTCGTCTACGTGATGGCGCTGGCATTAGGTTATTTGGCCCCAGACTTTTGGCTGGGAAAACGGATCACCCGACGGCAGATGAATATCCGCACAGGTCTTCCTGAGTTCCTGGATCTGCTGGTGGTCTGTATCGAGGCGGGTCTGAGTCTCGACCAGGCGCTCGCCCGCTCCGTGGACGAACTGCGAGCAAGCCAGCCGGAAATCAGCGACGAGTTGGGATTGGTCCTGCTGGAGCAGCGTGCTGGACGCCCGCGCCTGGACGCCTGGAAGAATCTCGCAGAGCGTGTAGACATCGATATCATCCGCACGTTGGTAGCTGCGTTGGTACAGGCCGATCAGTTCGGGACGAGCGTCGCGAAATCGCTGCGGGTGTTCTCGGAAACGCTGCGCGTACAGCGCCGGCAGCGGGTCGAGGAACTGGCGGCGAAGACTTCGGTGAAGCTGGTCTTCCCCCTCGTCTTGTTCATCTTCCCCTCGATATTTGTCGTAGTGCTTGGGCCAACCATCATTGTGATGTTGGAACAGTTTAAGAGTTTACTGAAGTAATTGAAAGGAGAATCAAGTGGACAACGCAACTCTGGTCCGGATCGTATCCGGAGTTATATGTGCCGTCATGCTGATCGTTCTGATTCAGCGCCGCCGGACCCGCGTCAAGTAATTCGCCGGGCAGGTTCATGCCTGCCCGACTTCTTAATTAACAACCCGCGCGCGTACGCAAGCGGATTCATTAATCAAAACCGAGCCGCGCGCGTAGCAAGCGGATTTTAATAACACCACGGAAAGGAGGATGGAAGGAAACCGATTGGCCTCAGTAGACCAAAAATCGAGGCAGACCTACTGCGTCTTCAACAAGACGCGGGAGTCGTTTCTCAGCTTGAATGTGGCTCCGGCGGACACGCCATTCCGGCGGCTCAGAGGCTTGCTGGGAAAAATACGGCTCAAGGCCGACGAGGGGATCTGGGTCATTCCGTCACGCGGTGTACATACCATAGGTCTCCTCTTTGCTATCGATTTGATCTATCTGGATTCCGATCACAAGGTTATACATTTGATTGAATCTTTCGGCAGTTTCCGTATTGGACCGGTTCGCCGGCGTTGTGCCAGTGTTCTGGAGTTGCCAACGCGCACCATCTACTCGTCGCAGACACAAGTGGGCGACGAACTGCTGATTTGCACGCCGGAGGAGATGGAGAAGTATCTGAATGAAAGTGAGGTCCGGGCGGCGGATAAGACCGGATCGGCCTGATTCAGCGCCGGGCCAGCGATTGACATGAGACTTCTGGATTTCCTCAAACAGCCGCCAAGCCCAAAGAAGCGCGCTGCGCGCTATCTGAATCCCGGCATCACGGCTTATTACTGGGATGGCGGAGCGCCGGTCGGCCAGCCGGTCAAAGATATCAGCATGGCAGGCGCATATCTGTACACGGCGGAGCGCTGGTACATCGGTACGATCGTCACGCTCACGTTGGAGCGGGCATCAGAGGCCGACGGCCCTGCCAGTACGATATCGGTGCCGTCCCGGGTCGTTCGCCACGGTGTGGACGGTGTGGGAGTGAGTTTCATGTTGCGTGGAAAAGAAGAAGGAAAAGCTTTGGAGCGCTTTGTGCAGACTGCAACGGCGCTATAACATTCCACAAACCCCAATCAGCCAGAAGCACCAGCGCAGTTGAAAATAGCTTTGGTGCGGTAAGTTAGTCCGATTCCCGCGGAATAATCAGTAACACTTCAACCGCTTCATTCTGCCCGGCCTCGCTGGCTGGGCGGAACTGCCAACGTTTGAGAGAACTCATCAGTAGGTCCTTCTGCGTGAGATCCTCGGGGAACACCAGCGCGAGTTGATCAAAGCGGCCTTCCGCGGTTACGATGCCGCGCACCACAATGTAATCCGACGCGCTCAACTCGTTGGGCCGGATCATGACAAACGGCCATGGCGCGTCTATTGGTGAGCCAGTTTGTACACCTGTCTTCTGCCCAGGATTGTCGAGCTGGCAGTATTGCAAAATCCAGCTCTTGCGAAGTCCCATCTGCAGGTAGACGGTTCGAATGAGTTTGCCGCTCAACGTGCTTTCGCTTTCGGGATAAGGAGAGGATGAAGCCGACGCGAGCACGACAGCGCCGAACTTACCATCTTTCGGTAAGTCGATGCGTGTGGTACCGGGCAATGGGTCCTCATCGGGCTGACCGATCTGAGCCGCGAGTGCCAACGAGCGGTTTCCCAAACCAGTCACCCCATCAGCGGCGAGTGTGGCGCCTGATGGCGCGACCTGGTTTGCCGGCAGCACAACCACCATCGTGGATGAGCTTACGGGATGTTCGGGATCCGAAATCAAGTTCACCCGCACAGTTGTCTCGCTGACAAACGCGGGTGAAGTTTCTGGGATCTGGTTCGCCTGCTGCGAATCGGCCGTGCGGACCGGGGAAGTCGTCGCCGCGGGCACCGGCAATTTAGGAAGCTCGCTGAGCAATACGTTGGCGATCTTGAGATCGGCCACGGTAGGCTCCGCATTCGGCATCTCGAGCCTGGGCGGCGCGGGCTGGTCTGCTACCACCCGGACCGTTGCGTCCAATGGGGGGAGCAGCAACGGCTTGGCTGTCTGCGTCCAGAGCAGCGCGGTCGGAAGAGGAATTTCCTGCTTCAACACGACATCGGGCGGCACCTCCAACTGCACCAGGGTCTGCTTGACGGGCGCCACGCGAACCTTCGGCGGCAGCTCGAACCGGCGACGCACATCCGGCGCCGGAATAGCCTTCGGTGTCTGCACAGCTTCTGCCTGCTGAACAGGCGGTGGCTGGAACCGCAAGAGTACAACCGAGTATTTCCGGGTGATTCGGGCAGGAGTGGGCTCGGATACAGTCGCGGTCAAGGGTTTCAGCGCCAGCAGCCCAGCAAAGGCGCCGTGCAGGAAGATCGATCCGGCAAACGCCGGAGAGCGCTTTTTCCGTTCAGGAGCGCTCACAAAGAGTATAGGTTCTGACAAGAGCGGAATTCCGGATGAGTAATTAAGGAGAACCTTGCAACAAACGGACCTATCAATAAGGTCTTATCTTGCCTCTGCGATCTGTGATCTGGTGTCTACGTCGATACACTCGTCCGACTTGCCTGTAAACGTGCGTTCACACCGCCCAGCAGGGTTGCTTGTAACACGCTGATTTTCCGTCGGGACCGGTCAGGTTTGCGCTTGGCCACGGGATTGCGATTTAAGGGCACGAGCCAGCATTTCAAGCAGGCGGATTGAATCGATGAATCGAAGACTAACAACTATTCTCTTTATTGCGTTCGTTGTGGCAGCACTATCCAGCTATCTGGTGTATCGGGTAGCCGGTGCCCAAATGAGGGGCGCGAAAGGCCCAAAGACAACACACATTCTGGTCGCGGCACGCGACCTGGAGATCGGAACGTTGATTAAGGATTCCGATCTGTCGACAAGCGAATGGGTCGGCACGTTGCCGAAGGGCGCGGTCCTATCGAAGGATAATGCGATTGGCCGCGGCGTCGTCTCGCCCGTTTACCAGGGCGAGACAATTCTGGACAGCCGACTGGCCCCGGTGGGATCCGGCGGAGGCTTAGCTGCTACGATCCGCCCAGGCATGCGAGCGGTCGCCGTAAGAGTGAATGACGTAGTCGGCGTCGCGGGCTTCGTGGTTCCCGGTATGCGCGTGGATGTGCTCGTTTCGGGTAACGGCCCCGGAGTCTCTACGACGGAAGGTCCGAAGGTAAAGACGATCCTGCAGAGCATCGAGGTCCTGTCTGCCGGCACCAACATTCAGAAGGACAACGAAGGGAAGCCGGTTCAGGTTCAAGTCGTCAACCTTCTTGTTACTCCGGAGCAGGCAGAAGTGCTCAGCCTCGCGAGCAACGAGATGCGCATTCAGTTAGTTTTGCGTAACCCGCTGGACACGGAAACAGCCAAAACGCCAGGCACCGCCATGGCGAGGCTATTCTCCGACGGCGCACCTGCGCCGAAGCCGGTGGCTGTAGCGCCTCGGAGGGCTCCAGCCCCGGCACCACAAGTCGTTGAAAAGCCCGCACCGCGCATTTACCTAATCGAAGTTCTGAACGGATCGAAGCGCAGTGAAGAGAAGTTTGGTGCTGCAGAGCACCAGTAACCCAGTAACCCAGTAAACAAGGAAATAGAGGAGAGTTCGTCTTGAGAGGTAACACAGTGAGAGAGTTGCGAGTGCGCGCGAGCGCCCTGGTCGTAATCGGTTCTCTACTCGCATCGTCTTTTGCCGGTGCGACCGAAGCGCAGCAGCAGCGGGAGTCGCCGAACGACCTCTTCGTCAACGTAGGGAAGTCGGTCATCGTCGACAGTTCGCTCCCGATCGAGCGCGTCTCGGTTGGATTCGGCGACGTGGCGGAGGCGACAGCAGTTGGCCCGCAGGAGGTGCTGGTCAACGGCAAGGCGCCGGGACAGACGAGCCTGATTATCTGGCAGCAGGGCGGCGGCAAGTTGTTCTTCGACGTGACCGTTCAGCCTGGCCGGTTTGCGAATGACACACGCCTCGATGCGCTTCGCCGGCAGATCAACAAAGAGTTACCCGGACAGAAGGTCGACGTGAGCATTGAGAACGATCTGCTCTTCCTGCGCGGGAACGTGAAAGATCTGACGAGCGCCGATCGCGCGGTCGCGATTGCCTCGGCGATGGGTAAGCCCGTCAATCTTCTCTATGTCGATGTGCCGAAACCGGAGGCGCAGATTCTCTTAAAGGTGAAGTTCGCCAGCGTCGACCGGAGTTTGAGCAATCAGCTCGGAATTAACATATTCAGCACGGGCGCGACCAACACGATTGGAGCGATCACGACCGGACAATTTGCGCCGCCTTTAATAAGCAGGGGCGGCAATGGAGGGCAGAGCGGAGGAAGTTCCATCGGCAATAACGGTGTTACGGCCACGCTTTCTAACGCACTCAACTTACTCTTTTTCCGACCCGACTTGAATCTGGGTGCAACCATCGCGGCTTTGCAGACGAAAGGCCTCCTTGAGGTCCTGGCCGAGCCGAACGTACTCGCCCAAGACGGCAAGCAAGCCAGCTTTCTTGCCGGTGGCGAGTTCCCCTACCCTGTTGTCCAGGGCGCTGGAGCAGGCGGCACGAACGCGATCACGATTCAGTTCCGGCAGTTCGGCGTACGCCTGAACTTTATTCCGACGGTCACACCTCGCGGAACCATCCGCTTGCAGGTGGCGCCGGAGGTCAGCGCGCTCGATTACGCAAATAGCCTGACGATACAAGGGTTCACTGTTCCTGGCGTGTCGGTGCGCAACGTGAATACCGAAGTTGAATTGGCCGAGGGTCAGAGCTTTGCGATTGGCGGACTGCTGGACAATCGCGAGACTGAAGCGTTCAACAAGATTCCGTTTATCGGTGATATTCCGATCCTAGGCAAGTTGTTCCAGTCGAAATCGCACAACAAGCAGAACACAGAGCTGATGGTGATCGTTACGCCCGAACTGGTCCGCCCGATTCCGGCGGGACATCCTCTCCCTGAACTGCATTACCCGGTGCCGTTCCTCGAGCCGAATACAGGGAAGCCGATGACGACGCCTGGTCAGAACGAGACCGGTCCCGTACCTGTGACGCCGCCCACGGCGACCATGCCAATCGAAGATCTGATGAAGAGCCTCCAGCCGGAAACGCCGCTGGCCGTCAGCTCAACCAGTTCCGTGTACAGCTCGGGTGGTTCGGGGCTATCGTCGGGAATGCAATCGGCGTCTCCGCCGGCTCCCCCCGCCGCCCCGCCTCCTAGTAAGTGAGACGCGGCCGGAGAGTCCTCAAACGATGCGCGTCCGAAACGAAACGCGTAACACTGTGCTGGCGGCATCAGCCGATGTCGCCAGCACTGGTGCTACAAGACGAAAGGGCCTGCTGGGCCGTGACGGTCTGGCAAGCGGACAAGGCATGTGGATTGTTCCTTGCGAATCGGTCCACACCTGCGGCATGCGATTCCCGATCGACGTGATTTACCTCGATCGCAAGAAACGCGTGCGAAAGGTCAGGCGGGACATGGGGCCGTGCCGGATATCGATGTGCCTGCTGGCACACTCGGTGTTAGAGCTTCCCGCCGGAACGATCGATCAAACACAGACTCAGCGCGGCGATCAGTTGGAATTTCTGGCAAGCGACTAATTCTCGTTAAGGTTGGCTCCCCCTTCGTGGATGCTTACCGAACCTTTCTTCGAAATCCAAGTCCCGGGGGTCGATCGGTGCTTGATCAGCATCCCGGCTGTCAACTACCTGCAGCATCGTAGCTTACCCGATTTACGGTATGCGGGAGCTCCGTACAAAACTCGAATGGTATGCCCGCCCGCGAAGCACTTCTTGGCGCTTCACTGGGCCGCCGAATGCGCGACCAGTTATTGATCCGCCACGTAGTTTGAGATTCCCCACAAGCCGACTTCTTGCTCGCGGCGCGCCGAGCGGTCTTTGTAGGAGTAGCCCGTGATACATCCAGAACACGTTCCAGGGTCAATCTGCATTGCCCCGGCCCCTGATGCCAGCGCTCAACCCTGCCTGCTCGCGCTCCGTGCGCAGGTGTCAGGTGTCAGAGATCAAAGATCAGGGAACAGAAATCC
>DATBHS010000229.1:0-13434 GCA_036557345.1 Bryobacteraceae bacterium | reverse complement strand
TAAAAAAGAACGGAATCTGACTCGTCGTGCTGAATACCGCGTCCTGATGACTGCGATTAAGCGTTGGGCCCACGAGGCCGTTAGTTAGATGGCAGCATCGGATTGTTTCATCGGAACCCAACGGGCACGGAGCCTCAGGCTTTCATACATGCGAATAGAAGCAGGGTTGAACAGCAGCGGCCAATTATGACGGTCAGGTGCAATCAGATCAAAGATTTTCGTTGACATCGGCCAACCTTCTCATAGATACGCTTATGACGACTCGGTAAGGCGGCCCTAAGTTGCCGCCGCTGTGGCGTATTCTTCGTAGGAGCCCAGGAAGTCTTCAATCGCCCCGTTTTCGAAATTCCAGACCCGGGTCGCCACTTCGGAGACCAAGTCCTCGTCGTGCGTCACGAACAGAACCGTACCGTCGAACCTTTGAAGGGCAATGTTCAGAGCATTGATCGATTCCAGATCAAGGTGGTTTGTCGGCTCGTCGAACACCAGCACGTTCGGTTTCTGTAGCATGAGCTTGCAGAAAATCAGGCGGGCCGCTTCGCCGCCCGATAGAGCATCGGTCGGCTTCAGGCCTTCTTCACCGCTAAAAAGCATCTGGCCGAGCAGGCCTCGGATTTCTTCCTGAGATGCTTGGGGATCCCATTCGTGCAGCCACGCGGCGACGGTCGTGCCGTTGCGAATGCCGCTGCGGTGATCCTGGGCGAAGTATCCGACCTGCACCTCGTGGCCCCAGGTCACCAGGCCAGAGTCCAGACCGACGTCGGGATCGTCTACGCCCGGTGCATTGGCCAAAAGAGCCTTGAGTAGCGTGGTCTTTCCGGCGCCGTTACGGCCCATCAATGCGATCTTTGTGCCGCGCTGCACAGCGGCCGAAAAGCCGTTGACTACTTTGAGGTCTCCGTAGCCTTTGACGACATCTTTGAATTCGAGTACACGCCGCCCGGAAGGCCGCTTCATTTCGAAGCGGATGTAGGGGCGTTGAATATTAGAGCGGGCGAGCTCGGTGGTCTGCAGGCGCTCGACTTCCTTCTTACGCGACGTGACCTGGCTGGCGCGCGTTCCTGCGGAGAAGCGGGCGATGAATTCGTTGAGTTGCGCGATCTTCTTTTCACGCTGCGCATTTTCCGCTTCGATACGGGAGCGGATCTGCGTCTTTTGCAGAACCATGTCGTCATAGCCGCCCGGATACGTGATGATGGTCTGATAGTCGATATCGGCTGTGTGGGTCGAGACGCTGTTGAGAAAGTGACGATCGTGCGAGATGACGACGAGCGCGCCGTCGTAATGTGTGAGGAAGTTCTGAAGCCAGTGGATGGATTCAAGATCGAGATAATTTGTCGGTTCGTCAAGCAGCAGCGCCTGCGGATGGCCAAAGAGAGCCTGCGCGAGTAGAACGCGCACCTTCTGGCCGCCCTGGAGCTCGCTCATCTTGCGATGATGAAACGGCTCAGGAATGTCGAGCCCGTCAAGCAGCACGGCAGCATCGCTTTCCGCCGAATAACCGTCTTCTTCGGCAACAATTCCCTCCAGCTCGCCGAGCCGCATGCCGTCCTCGTCGGTGAGATCCGCTTTTGCGTACAGTTGCTCACGCTCTTCGAACGCTCTCCAGAGCGGCAAGTTGCCCATGATCACGGTATCGACTACCCGATACTGGTCAAAGGCGAACTGATCCTGCCCCAGGATGCCGATTTTCTTCGGGCGGACAACCGTGCCTTTCTGCAGCTCCAGCTCGCCCGAGAGCAGCTTCATGAAAGTCGATTTCCCGGCGCCGTTCGGGCCGGTCAGGCCGTAGCGCCTGGCGGGGAGAAACGTCGTCGTGACGTCCTCGAACAAAATCTTGCCGCCGTAGCGCATGCTGACGTTGCTAACTGAGATCATTGGAGGAAAACAGGTGGGAAACTCCAGTTTAGCGCAGGATAAGGAATCAGTTAAGGCGAGGCAGGGCGATGGCGCGGCCTGGCAGCCTGAACGCCGCGCATCACCAGACTAATTGCCGAGGCCGCGCCTGGGAAGGAGTACGGGCAGAAGAATCAGGCTGCATACCAATAGGCCGAAGCTGGCCGGTTCCGGGGAGTCGATACTGCGTCCTGGGGAATTGACGGTGTCGAGCCGTACCACGAAGTCGTTGTAGTCAAATTCGTCAAATGGATTACAGGTGCCTCTGTCCCCCAAAATACAGGCTCTGGTGTCAACGGCCCCGATGTAGTATCGAGTTCCGTCGCTGGGAGTGCCCGCTTTCGGATCGAAAACGGCGAAGTGCTGCAGACTGTCTCCCGGGTTCCTAAAACCATCGACACGGTTGTCCGCGCTGTTCATGAAGAAGAAATACTTCGCGGAAAAGAGATCGCCGGGCGCGCCTTGATCCTGTTCGATATAGAAACCGTACCGGTCCGATAGCGGTGTGAAGGTCTTTTGACTGGTTCCGGGGGAACCTGAGGCGGAAAACAGCGGATTGAGGGAACCGATGGAGCCGTCCGCGTTGACGCTGTACCAGCCGAACGTGTCAAGCGGACCGGAATCCGTAAAGGCCGCTTCCAACGTCGCGGTGACCGCGTGATGGTCGCTAACGAAAAGGATATTCGCGGGAGCGCCGCCTGTATTTGTGCCGTAATAGGCGGCATTGCCCGGCGGGCTGGGGATGTCGCAACTGCCTCCTCCGGCGAGGCACCAGCCAACGTTGAAGCGATTGCCGTCGCCCGAATTGTTGTTCCAATACGGCGAGCCAGGAGTTGCATTCACTCCCTGAACGAGATTGGCAGCACTCCATTGCTGCCAGTCTCCGGCGCCTGTCACAGTGTCTGCCCACATCGTTGCGCCTGCGAGCAGACAAGCCGACACGCCAATTGAAAATTTCGCGAGATCAAGAAACATGTATGGTTGCGATTGTGCGATCTATGTTCAGCTTAGAGGTATGTTCGAAAGACTACCAGTGATATGAACTAAATTTATTGAGCAATTGAGAGGCCGCAAAGCAGGCGAGATGATGTAACAGGCAGGATTGAAGGTGCGTCCAGAAGATGCGATAGCTGGACTACATTTAGGAGCGGAAGGAAGTGTGTTGGTATCATTTTTCGCTACCGGGATATGCGGCCGGCACAGATGAGAAGGCTCCTTCCGCCCGGCAGTCCTCTTTATTCGTGCATATTGCTCGTTTTTGTTCTCCTGACTTCCGCAAGGGCCCAGGACTTTGGCGGCAAGACGGTAACGGCCGTCGAATATGAGCCGGCACTCCAGCCGCTCTACCCGAAGGACATGCAGAACATGCAACTCGTCCGCGCGGGCGAGCCTCTCGACTTGAACCAGGTGGGAGCCAGCATCGATCGCCTGTTTGCAAGTGGCCTTTATGACGATATTCAAGTGGATGCCGAACCCAGCGCCGGAGGCGTGGTAATCCGCTTTATTACCCGGCCGAAGCGTTTTGTGGGGCACGTGGGCGTAGGAGGCGATCTGAATCCTCCCCCCAGCGGTGCCACGATCATCAGTGATTCGCAGCTTGCACTCGGGACGGCATTTGATCCGGAGATGTTGGAAGTTGCCAGCAAAACGATTCAAGAGCAGCTCCGGGAAAACGGCCTCTACGAATCCACCGTTGGCGTGAGTACGATCGAAGACCCGCTCACACACCAGGTGACAGTTCAGTTTCTCGTCAATGCCGGAAAGCGTGCGCGTTACGAAACACCCGCCGTCAGGGGCGACACAAAGCTTAGCGACGAGACCATTATCCGGGCCACCGGATGGCGCTGGCCGCTGATCCATAAATGGCGTCAAGTAACATCTGCGCTGACCGACAAGGGCATCGACGGGATTGATAAGAAGTACGCGAAGAAGGACCGGCTGACGGCATCGGTGACACTCACGTCGCTCGAATACGATAGCGCGACGGGGCGCGCTAAGCCGACACTCGATATCGACGCCGGGCCGAAGATTGAAATCAATGCCATCGAGGCCAAGGTCTCAAAACGGAAGCTGCGCCAGTTTGTGCCGGTTTACCAGGAAGGGTCAGTTGACAGGGATCTGCTGACCGAAGGCGCGGAAAACCTGACTGATTACTTTCAGGCCAAGGGTTACCCGGACGTTCAGGTCGATTTCAAGCTTGAACCGCCCAAAGACGATCAGCAAGTGATTAACTACTACATTACGACCGGGCCGCGGCGCAAACTGGTCCATATCGATATCCAGGGCAACTTCTATTTCACCGATGACACGCTTCGCGAGCGAATGTTCCTCCGCACCGGGTCGTTCTTCACACGTTACGGTAGATACAGTGAGAGTTTCCGTAAGGCGGATCAGGAGGCAATCGCCAATCTTTACCGGGACAACGGATTTCAAGACGCGAAAGTAACATCCACCGTCGAGACCAATTACAAAGGAAAGGCGCAGGATATTGCAGTCACTTTCCACGTCGATCCAGGCGAGCAATGGACGGTTGCGAACCTGAATATCGAAGGCAATACGAGGCTCGATCTCAGCCCGATTCGTAACGAGCTTGCTTCGGCGCAAGGTCAGCCGTACGCAACAATCAATATCGTTACCGATCGGAACAGGATTCTCGAGTACTACTATTCGAATGGCTTCCCGAGGGCGGCATTCAGCTACCGGACTGGACCCGGACGGGAGCCTCAAACTACTAACGTGACCTACAGCGTCAGGGAAGGGCCGCGTGAATTCGTCCGTAAGGTAATTGTCTCGGGCCTCTATCGCACGCGTCCGTCGATGGTCCTACGCGATATAGACATCAAAGAGGGCGAGCCCATCTCGATGGTCAAAGTGAACGACATCGCCAGACAGCTTACTAATCTTGGGATTTTTGCGAATGTAAGTACGGCGATCCAAGATGCGAACGGGACCAATCAATACAAGTACCTGCTTTATGATTTCGAAGAGGCAGCGCGCTATTCGTTCAATGTCGGATTTGGCCTCGAGGTCGGACAATTCGGGTACACGACTAATAACTTGTCAGATGCGGGTGGAGTAAAGGGCGTATCGCCACTCATCTCGTTCAACGTAAACCGCATCAACTTCCGGGGAATCGGTCAAACGGTCTCCTTGCAGACACGCTACTCGACGCTCGAGCAGCGCGTCGCTCTGAATTACATCATTCCGAGATTTCTTGGCTCGCTGAATCGGACTTTAACCTTCTCGGGTCTGTATGACACGACGCAGGATGTGCAAACCTTTTCATCGAGGCGAGAGGAAGGGTCCGTTCAGGTGGCTCAACGGTTCAATCGCGCTTCCACGCTGCTCGTGAGCTTCGCTTACCGGCGAGTGAGCACAAGCAATATACAGATCCCATCCTTGCTGATCCCACTGTATTCTCAGCCGGTCCGGATTGGAATATTGTCAGCCGGCTACATACAGGACCATCGCGACAATCCGCTCGATGCTCACAGGGGCTTCTGGAATACGATCGACGCCGGGATCGCTGGGAAGTTTTTCGGATCGCAGCGCGACTTTACGCGAGTTCTTGCGCGGAACGCCACTTATACGCCCATCGGACGAAACCTTGTGTTGGCACGCCAGACACAGATTGGCGCGATTCTTCCCTTCAATCTTCCGAGCGGCGTCTCAGGCTTCGAGGCGATGCCGCTGCCTGAACGCTTCTTCGGAGGCGGGGGTGTTTCGATGCGCGGATTTGGGGATAATCAAGCCGGGCCAAGAGACATCGGCACGCCGACCGGGTTGCCAGCCCCGCCCACTACGACACCAACGGGATTTCCGATCGGAGGTAATGCCATCTTCTTCAACACCGTGGAACTGCGGTTTCCACTGCTTGGCCCTAATATCACCGGCGTCGTTTTTGAGGACATGGGCAACATCTATACCACCTTCGGAGACGTTTCTCTGGCGTACCGACAGCCGCCAGTGGTTGTGTATCCGAGCATTCCCGGCCAGGCCTTTTATCAGAATTTCAACTACACGGTCCAGGCACCCGGATTCGGCATACGATACAAGACCCCGATCGGTCCACTCCGGGTAGATTTCGCATATGCGCTCAATCCGCCCCGCTACCTCGGTTTCAACAAGAATGAATCGATTCAGGACCTGATCGGTTGCGGGCCCGAGGAGATCGGGAAAACGCCGCAGTGCACTGCCACTCCGCAGCAGTTGAGTCATTTTCAGTTTTTCTTTTCGATCGGGCAGGCATTCTGATGATCTGGCGGCTGAGCATCGCGTCGCTTATCGTCGCAGGAATTATTTCCGGGGTCATCATCGACCGGATTGCCATCATCGTAGGCAATTCGATTATCAAGGATAGCGACATCGATAAGGACATCCGCGCGACCGATTTTCTCAACGGCCGGCCACTCAAACTTGACGCCGCAGAGCGGAAGGCGGCGGCAAAGAGGCTGGTTGACCAGGCGATGATTCGCCGCGAAATCAGAATTGGCGACTATCCAACGGCTACCTTTCAGGAGGCCGATCGGGAACTCGAAAAGCTGGAGAAGCAGCGATTTCCGAACAACGCCGATTTCGAGAGGGCCTTAGCTCATTATGGGCTCACTCCGCTGGATTTGCGCGCCGAGTTCCGGTGGCAGCTTACGGTGCTGCGCTTTATCGATCAGCGCTTCAAGCCCGCTGTGGTGGTGACAGACCAGCAGGTGAATGATTACTACAAACAGCACGAAGCGGCGCTGCGCCGCGCGCATCCGGGACAGTCTCCGGACGATCTCCTTGAAGCGGCTCACGACACGCTGATCGGCGAGCAGGTAAATAAGCTATTTTTTGACTGGCTGGATCAGCAGCGGCAGGATGCGCAGATCGAATACCGCGAGGAAAGTCTGCATTGACCCGGCGAAAGAAGAAAATTCTGCTCGCGCTGGCAGGTTCGGTAGCCGCTCTGATCCTAGTGCTGGCGTTCTCGGCCATTCTGATTCTGCAAAGCGCCTGGTTTGCCCAGTTCGCGCGCGGCAAGATCATTTCGTTGCTCCAGGAATCCAGCGGTGCGGCGGCCGAGATCGGTTCACTTGAAGTGGACCCCTGGCATTTGACCGTTCGAATCCGAAACTTTGTTCTGCACGGAACGGAGCCACGGTCCGCCGGCCCGCTGGCGCAGGTGCAACTGCTGGAAGTCCGGCTGAAACTATTTTCAGGATGGAAGCACCTTGCAGGCCTGTCTTACCTCGGAATCGAGCGGCCGCAGGTGGACCTGATTGTCTTCCCGAACGGGGCGACAAATATCCCGCGCCCTAAAAAGCCCTCCAAGCCGAGCGGCCGGAATTCGACCTTGGAAACGGTCGTCAGCCTTTCCGTGGACCGGTTCCGGTTGCAAAACGGGCTCCTGCAGCTTGCCGAAGAGAAAGCCGCCTTTAATGCGCGCGGCGAAAATCTGCGCGTGCTGCTGAATTACGATTTCTCAAACCCCAAATATGAAGGGGGTCTTTCGATGGACCCGTTGCTGCTCGCATTCGCTGGGCGGCCGCCGCTTCGCGCGAACGTGAATATTCCGCTGCTCATTGAAGCGAATGCAATCAGGGTAACGGGCGCGCGAGTGACAACCCCTCAATCACGCATGTCGCTAACCGCAGCGCTCGAAACAGTGAATGCCCCGGTCATTTCTGCGCACTTGAACGCGGACATTTCATTGCCCGAAATTCAGCGAAGCGTGAATCTGCCAATCCATGCGAACAGCGCAGGGGCCCCAAAGACGCTCAGCATGGAACTAGCCGCCCGCATCGATGCGCGCAGCAAGGCTGCCGAAATTCAGACAGCCCACCTTGCGCTGGGACGTACCGGCTTTCAGGCATCGGGCAATCTGGTTCCCGGAAACGACGCGGCGGTGCGCTTCAATGCCGACCTTGCGCTCGGAGAACTGTCCCGCCTGATGGGGCTTTCTGAATTGGAGTTGCGAGGCAACCTGTTGGCGAATGGAGCGGTGAAATTGGATGCAAACGGCGCTTACTCCGTCAACGGAACGTTGGACTCACGCGACATGGCATTGAGCAGCGGGACGGTACAGGTGCCGGACATCAAGTTCTATTCGCCGTTTCATGCTGATCCTTATCTGGTCAGCCTCGATGGGATGAAGCTGAACGCTCTGGGTGGCGATCTGGGAGCAAAGATTTTTGTGGCGAACATGCGGCAGGCAAGCCTCGAGGGACGGCTCCGAAATTTTTCGCTTCCGGTACTAGCCGCTGTTCTCACAGGAAGGCATTTGGGCTACGCGGGCACGCTCGATGGTGTGATTCAAGCTCGAGGCGACCTGAAGGCGAAGGGCGCAACAGGATATAGGGCCGAAGCCCGGTTGGGGATCGCGCCTGGAACGCAGGGAGTGCCGCTGAGTGGTCGTCTCGATCTTTCCTACTCGGGCGCAAAGGGCACGCTAGATCTGGCAGAGTCATACCTGACGTTGCCGGACTCTCGGATCGATCTGTCCGGTTCTCTAGAGAAGCGCATTGACATCAATCTGATTTCACATAATTTGAGCGACTTCCTGCCGGCCTTAGCGTTTGCCTCATCGAAGCCGGTGACGTCCCTGCCAGTGACGCTACAAGGCGGTGCCGCAACCGTGCAGACAGCAATCACGGGCCGTCTGGCGGCACCTCAAATTGCCGGTCACATTGGGATGACCAGGTTCATGGTGGAGAAGCGGCCTTTTGACGAACTGGCGGCTGATGTGATCGCATCCCCCGGCGGAGCTTCCATACAGAACGGGATGATCTCCGGGAAAGCCCTCCAAAGTCATTTCGCGGCATCCATCGGGTTACGGAATTGGAAGCCCGTCACGGATTCTTCGATCAAGGCGGACCTGACGGCGCGAAACGGAGATGTAGCGGATTTGCTGAGCCTGGCTGGCCAATCGTCGATACCCGCCGGAGGGCAACTGGCTGCTGATGTTCATATCAACGGAACATACGGCAATCCGCTGGGGTCCGCGACGCTTCAGGTTCAGAATGGCATTGCATATGGGCAGCCCTTTGCGCGGCTCTACTCCGGCTTTCAGCTCAGCGATCAGCTTGTGACTATTTCCAGCCTGGAACTAGATACGGCGGGCGGGCGTGTGAATGCCAGCGGATCGTTGCGGCATCCACGCGAGACCTTCTCGGCAGGCCATGCACAGCTTCAGATCGCGGCTGCGGGCATACAGCTCGCGGATCTCAAACCACTGCAGGAGCGCAGCCCGGGTACGGAAGGAACGATACGACTGACGGCCAACGCCGCCGCGGATCTGAGCCAAGCGAAGAGTGGAACACAGTTCAGCCTGAACAACGTGAGTGCCGATCTGTCGGCAAACGGGTTGCGCATGCAGAAGCATCGCGCGGGCGATATCACCGCTGCGATACGCACGAGTAACGGTGGAGTGAACTATAACCTCGTTTCGGACTTTGCCGGATCCAATATTCACGTTAATGGACGTACCGAACTAGCAACCAACTATCCGACAACGGCCGATGCTTCCATTCGGAATCTTTCAATTAGGAAGACTCTCGAGTTGGCAGGCCAGCCCGGAGTTTCAGTAAGCGGAGATTTCTCGGCCGATGCTCACGTTAGCGGCACACTGCAAGCACCTGCCGCGAAGCTAGAATTCGCACTGAGCCGGGCCAATGTATATCAGGAGCCTGTTGACCGGTTACAAGGCACAGTCGAATACTCGAATGCGCTCATTCGGATTCCATCCGTAAAACTGGATGCGCCAGCAGGGAGCATCGCTCTGAGCGGATCGTTTGCGCATCCGGCGAATGACTTTAGCGACGGAACTCTGAACCTGAAAGTGGACAGCACGGACCTTCAGCTCGCGAGGATTACGCATGTGGAGCGAGCGAAGCCCGGGTTGGCAGGAACTCTGCGCCTGGGCACAGCTGTTGCCGCAAGCTTGCGCAAATACAACGGAGCAAGCCAGGTGCTGATCTCAACTCTGAACGCAGACGCCTCTGCGAACGAGCTGCGTGTAGGCGATCACCCGCTAGGGCAAGCAAAGTTCCTGGCGACAACTGAAGGTAAGAGTGTGAATTTCCGTTTCGATTCCGACTTTGCGCAGAGCCAGATTCACGGGACCGGCGTTTCTCAGCTCACCGGCGCTTATCCGACGCGCGCGAGTCTCTCGTTCGCCAATATCCGGTATACGAGCCTTGCCCCGTTTCTATTTACTAAAACGGACATCGAGCCGCCGGGTTTCGATGCTCTTGCCGCGGGGCAATTGTCAGTGGATGGGCCCCTGCTCAACGCGGAGGAACTGAACGGGCGTCTCGAGTTGAACCAACTCGACCTGCGGACGAATCCACAGATGACACCGACCGGCGCTCCTCCGGTCAGGGTAGTTGACCTCCGGAATCAAGGTCCGATCATCGTGTCGCTGAGCCGGTCCGTCGTTCGCGTGGACCAACTGCGGATCAGCGGGCCGGATACCAGCCTCGCCGCCTCGGGTGCCATTAACTTGAAGAACAATCGTAGTCCTCTTGGACTGACGGTTGCGGGTGATGCGGATTTGAGGCTGTTACAGGATGTGAATCGGAAGTTTTACTCATCAGGCGCGCTTTCCCTCAACGCCACCTTACGCGGCAGCTTTGCGCACCCGCTGGTGAACGGACAGATCGTGCTGAAGAACGCGAACGTCAACTACACGGAAGCGCCCAATGGATTGTCGAATGCCAACGGGATCATTTTGCTGAATGGAACGAGCGCCAGCGTTCAGACGCTCACCGCGGAGAGCGGGGGCGGCAAGATCAGCGTGGCCGGTTTCGTCGGATTTAGTCCGGCTGTGAACTTCAATCTTCGCGCTAACGCCAATAAGGTTCGCGTCCGCTATTCCGGTGTCAGTGTCACCTCGGATGCAAACATCAGCCTTCTAGGCAGCGCCAGGCGATCGCTGCTGCGCGGCGCGGCGACCATTCAGCGGATTGCTTACAATTCGTCGAGTGACGTAGGCTCGCTGCTTTCGACGGCCTCGACTCCGCCATCGACGCCCACCGCACCGAACAGCCTGGTGGCTGGGATGCGGCTTGATATCCACATTCTGACGGCGCCCGATTTGCGTGTCGTCTCCACTTACGCGGACAAGCTTGAGATCTTTGCCGATATGACGGTTCGCGGAACAGCAGCGAACCCAGGGATGCTGGGCCGCCTGCATGTTACAAACGGCCAGCTCGTATTTTTCGGGAACACCTACACGGTCAGCACCGGAACGGTCAACTTCTACGATCCAAACTCCATTGCGCCGGTTCTCGACGTATCGCTTCAGACCATTGCGCAAGGCGTAGATGTCACAATCGGAGTTTCCGGAACGATGGACGACCTGAGATTGAGCTATCGTTCCGACCCGCCGCTTTCCTTTCCGCAGATAGTTCAGTTGCTTGCGACCAACACGACTCCTGCCAATCCGGTAGTCGCCGCCCACCAACCCACTGCGGCGCAGCAATCCCTCGGTCAAATGGGGGAATCCGCGCTGCTAGGTCAGGCCATCGCCAATCCCCTAGCGAGCCGCATGCAGCGGGTGTTCGGGCTGAGCCAGTTCAAAATCGACCCTTCTGTGGCCGGCAACAATGGTCAGCCGACCGCCAGAGTGACTCTGCAACAGAAAGTCGCAAGCAACATTACGTTTACCTACATAACGGACGTGACCGAAACCAATTCTGAAATCGTGCGAGTGGAGTGGGATCTAACACCAAAGCTGTCGGCGGTTGCGCTGCGGGATTTTAACGGCAACATCAGCCTCGAGTTCTTCTACAAATTCAAAAAGAGGTAGGAACGGCGCGCAACAAATATGAAGATAGTCGTCTTTGGACTTGCGGTGAGCTCGGCCTGGGGTAACGGCCACGCAACTCTTCTACGCGGATTGTTCCGGGCGTTGCACAGCCTTGGCCATGACGTTCACTTCTTTGAGCGGGACACGCCGTACTATGCGTCACATCGCGATGCCACATCGCTACCCTTTGCGGCACTGCACCTCTATTCGGCCTGGAAGGACGTCTTGCCTTTAGCGGCGGAGCTACTGAGGGAATCCGATGTGGGGATGGTCACGTCGTATTGTCCCGACGGAGCTGCGGCCTGTGAACTGTTACTCGGCGCCAATATCCCGCGTTCTGTCTTTTACGACATGGACACTCCGGTCACCCTTAGCCGATTACAACAGGGGCAGCAGATCGATTACGTGCCCGGAAGCGGCCTGCAGGGCTTCGATCTCGTCCTCAGCTATACCGGCGGTATGGCTCTCGAAGAGCTTCGGAATCGGCTTGGCGCGCGATGCGTCGCGACCCTTTACGGCTGGGTTGATCCCGAAATTCACCATCGCGTACCGCCCTCGCAGCGATTCGCTGCCGATCTGTCTTATCTGGGGACCTATTCCGCAGACCGGCAACACGCCTTGGAAGACCTTTTGCTTCGTCCTGCCCGCAGCCTGCTTGATTATCGCTTCGTCATCGGGGGCGCAATGCATCCGGAAGCCGGGTTGTGGCCTGAGAACGTCCGCTATTTCGATCACGTTGCGCCTCCCGATCACCCGGCCTTTTACTCCTCCGCTCCATTGACACTGAACGTGACTCGTGGGTCCATGGCAGCGATGGGTTATTGCCCGTCGGGGCGCTTGTTTGAAGCAGCCGCGTGCGGCACGGCGGTGCTCAGCGACTGGTGGGCCGGCCTGGACAGTTTCTTTGAACCGGGAGAGGAGATTCTGATTGCCGCGTCAACGGCGGATGCGATCCCGGCGATCACGAAGGATAAAGCGGCATTGAGCCGCATTGGAATGCGCGCTCGAGAGCGGGCGCTCGATTGTCACACTGCGCAGATTCGCGCACAACGTTTGATCCGCTTATTCGAAGCACCAACCAGCGTCGCTGATGCTGGTGAGTTGACGTCAGCGAAAGGGGCGTGAGCATGTGGGGAATCATACCGGCGGCAGGGACGGGCAGCCGGATTCAGCCTTTGGCGTTTTCAAAAGAGCTCCTGCCGGTCGGCAGTCTTCTGGCTGATCACGGCGAGCGGCCCAGAGCCGTTAGCGAGTACCTTGTCGAGCGAATGGCGACAGGCGGAGTGCGAAAGATCTGCTTCGTCATTTCACCCGGCAAAGCAGACATCCTGAATTACTTCGGAGGGCACGCGTTCTCGGCAGCCATGTTCTATGCGGTGCAACCGAAGCCTGCCGGGTTGTGCGATGCGATCTTCCAAGCCCTTCCACTAGTCCCCCGCGATGAGCAAGTATGTATCGGGCTTCCGGACACCATCTGGTTTCCCGACAACGGACTCGCACGCCTGCCGGATGATGTCCTTTCTTTGCTACTGTTTCCCGTGCAGCATCCTGAAAACTTCGATGCAGTGATGACAAATGAACGCGATGAAGTTTTGAAAGTCGAAGTAAAGCACCCGGCTCCAGCGACCCACTGGGTGTGGGGCGCTTTAAAGATGCCCGGATCTGTTTTGAATGATTTGTACGAGATCTGGGTAGAGCGCCAGGATGAGTATCTGGGGACCTTGATCAACGAATATCTGGCTCGCGGCGGGCAT
>DATBHS010000228.1:0-11139 GCA_036557345.1 Bryobacteraceae bacterium | reverse complement strand
GGATTCCCACTCCCGCGATTCCCGGGACGCGCTCGCGAGCCTCTCTGTAAGGCGTGTGGCGACAGTGAGAACGAGGTCTAAATTTCTGTTCGTCGGTACTCTATTGCCGTGGGATGTCGACGATGGAAATCAAAAACTGCGCAAAAGGAAATCTCTCGTACTCGTCAATACTTTCTCCCGCATCCCGGGATCTGGGAGCATACGAGCGATTTCAACTGCCCCAATCATCGTCGAAAAGATCGAAAAGAATGCGCGCTCTTTATCGGCAGTTCGCCCGCCCGGCATGAAGGGAAGCATTCGATTCTTGTAGTTCACGAGTTCGGCAGCAATCTGCCCTCTCATCTTCTTGTCGACCCGCGCTAGTTCGGGGGCAAGCGCCGTCAGTGGGCAGCCGCGCTCGGCGTGGTCGCAGTATTCCGAGCTTAGATAGGTTTTCACGATCGTCTTCCACGCTGCCTTAGAATGAGAATGTTCTGCGACGCGAACAAGGTTGTCGGTAATCTCCCGAAAAGCCTCACGCAGCGACTCCACAAGCAGATCGTTCTTGTTCCCAAAGTGCTTGTAAAAGCCTCCGTGTGTCAGACCAGTGCCCTGCATAACCGCTGCAATCGCCGCGCCGCTAAGTCCTTCGACGCGAACGCGCCGCGAGCCATCTTTCACAATTTTTTGGTGGATTTTTGCTTTGTGTTCGGGCCGGTAACGCATGACTCATTATAGGATGCTCTATATCATCCAACATGGCAATCACTCGCCGCGGTTAAAAACTAGAATCCTATAGGATGACTATAATCATCCTACAGCAGAGAAAAGAAAAAACTTCTCATGTCACCGATTCTGATTACAGGCGCCGCTGGAGATCCCATCTAATGCCGAATTTATCGGCACCCCGGGTCAATGAGGCCGTTGGTCAGTTCGAGGAAATCTAGACTCATGGGATGGTATATATAATCCAATACATAAAAGGAGAGTCGAATGTCGCCGCAAATCATCTTCCAACTGCATCTCGTTTTAGGCTATGTAGCGTGCCTGCTTTGCTTTGTTGTGTACGCTCTGCCCAGGCTCAAGTCGATGAACCCAATCGAAGTGCATCGCGCTATCGCTACTCTGCACAGCTTTCGCTTCTTCGGGCTCGTCTTTATCCTTCCAGGCGTAGTCGGGCCGAATCTGCCCGTCAGCTTCGCCGAGTTCGCCGCCTACGGTGACTTCGCAACTGGAATACTGGCCATCCTCGCGCTTCTCTCGGTAAGGGTCCGTCCGCTCTTTTGGCTGTTTGTCGCCGCCTTCAATGCAGTGGGGGCGACCGACATCATCCTCGATTACTACCACGCCACCAAGGTCAACCTTCCCGCGCTCGCAGGCCAGTTGGGCGCCGCCTACGTGATCCCAATCATCTATGTACCCGTGCTGATGATCACGCACTTCGTCGCCTTCTATTGGCTGGTGCGGCCGCAACCTAAGACGGCTCGAATTCTCGCCACCGATGCGATCACATCTTAGAAATCAACGATGTTCGCCGGAGAACCGGCGCTACGCACAAAAACCTGCTCGTGCCGTTACTCGCTAATGTGGGGAAAACCTCAAGCAAATGACATGCGAGAACTGATGGCGCGCTTCATAGCATGGTTCAGCGTAAAGGTAGCGCAAAAACTGACATACTCGTCTCGGATTTTGTCCCTTATCCTGGGCTCATTCTCGACGGCGAGCGCAAAAGGATCGCGGCGAGGAAACTGGAAGTGATAATCGCCCATAATTGAAGGGCTGGAGAAGAAGAAATGGCAATGCCGAAACCGGAAATAGTGTTACGCAAGCACGTCGCAAGTGGTGCGGTGTCAGCGGGTGCGTTGGCGTTGGGAGCATTTGCGCTGGGCGCGTTTGCCGTAGGGGCGTTGGCCATTGGCGCCCTAGCCATCCGGCGACTCGCGATAGGAGAGGCACGCCTGAATCGCGTGCACGTTCGGGAGTTACAGGTCGGGCGTTTGACCGTTGGCGAACTAATAGTACGCCGCTGATCGGGCGAAATGTGGACCGAAGCTCTTTGAGGAACAACATGCGAGCGTACTTTTATCGACGGTCCAGGCGCGCTATTCCGGGGCTTCGGTCCTGTACCGATACCTTCGGATGGAATCAAAGGCGGCACTCGCTGCAAGCGCTTACCGTGTACCACCAGGGCGCGCCGGATGCTGCCTGGCAAGGGCTGAGCCGGAGCGAAATGCCCATCTGGAACGAGACAATGCTCCGGACGTCGATGCGTAATGATATTGCCGATACACACCATCGAATACCGAAGACCATGAGAAGGCCAAGGCGCCTTGCCTTGCATTCGCGGCCATTTGCTTCCTTAGTTCGGCGTCCCGATAGAGGTCAAGAAGTGAGGTAATAAATTGGCCCGGTTTCTCGGCCAGGAAGCCGTCCAACCCGGGCCGGATCAGATATTTGGGTCCGCCCTTCGCGCTAACGATCGGCGGAACACCCGAAGACATCGCTTCCAGCACGACGTTGCCGAACGTATCTGTCTCGGAGGGAAACACGAATGCGTCCATGCTCGCGTAAGCGCGAGCTAGTTCCTCACCGCGAAGGATGCCGGGAAGTTCCCGTTTGCAAAGCTTCGATGCCAGCCATTGCCGCTGACTGCCGTCACCGACTACCAAAAACCGATAGTTTTCAATACCCGATTGAAACAATCCGCGCTCCACTTCAACCAACGCGCGGACGTTCTTCTCAGGAGAAAGCCGCCCAACGCAGCCAATGACAAAATCACGATCGGAACGATGACGATGTGCGGGTGAAAACAGGTTGCTATCGATGCCCCGCAGCATGAGATGCGTAGGGCACCCAGTCTGCGCCATGAGCATGCTTACCAATTCCGGATTTGGAGCAAAGCACAGTCGAGCTCGCCTATAAAATCGAGTTATTAGATTCAAGCAGCCCTGTTCTGCGATTCGGCAGGCCTGGTGACGAAGTTCAGCCGGGACCGAATATAGTAATCGTGCTAACCGTCTTGCCGCGAACTCATGGACATTTGTGTGCCACGAGGCCACAAGCGGGACGTTGAGCTGGTGTGCAAGGATTGCCCCTAGGATGCCGCAATGCCCCGGACCAGTAATGTGAACCAGATCGGGACGAAACTGCTTAAGCGCAGTTCGCAGGCGCGGGAGATGACGCATGAACAGCAGGTCGAATGCCAGGTTTGTGTCCAGTTGCAGCACCCCCCAACTGTTCTTCAATTCGAGAGTTTCAAAGTCGCTTTCAGCCCAGTGCCGGGTTTCAGGTCCGACGTGTATGGAAAGGAACGGATACTCTTTTTGTTGCGCGAAACGGGCAAATTCGCGACTGGTCAGCGCTACTCCATTCACCTCATGAAAGCTGTCAGTGAAGAACGCAACGCGCGGTATGCTCACAGCGCTAACTCCTGCCGCCGCGGGAAGGCAAGCCGGAACGTGCGCCGCACGTTGTGGTGACGGATCAGCTTAACAGCACGAACGAAGAACTGAACGGGGACGGGCACCTGATTTGCAAATAGGGTTGTGAGCGAGCGAGCGATGCCGTCATCACACGTATAAAACACGCGATCGCTCCAGCGACGCCATCCTCGTCCATGGTTTTCGTGATCCTGCAAAATCTCCTCAAGGTTCTGAAGAATTCGGATCGCGTACGGCTCTCTGTATTGATCGGTAACCAGAACATCTGTACGGCCAGCCCGTACTTGTTCAACAAACTCGGAAAACGTGGTGGCGTTAGTCAAATCGAGGATTGTATTTGGCTCGAGTGCATGGCGATCGCCACCCGAGATGAGAGTCTTTCCGAGTTCGCACGCCATTTGGAACACCTCGCGGTTTTCCGCCCAAGGTCGAAGGCCATTCAGTTCAAAGGCGTGAATAGATTGCCCATATTTCTGGGCAAATTGGGTCGCTAGCTTGGTATGAGCCTCTTGGCCGATGCCATTCTCGTCCCAGCACGGATGGTTGAATACGATCAAGGTGTCTTTTGTGTCAGCAAGCGTGTGTAGCAGACATGCGAGGTCACAGCCCCTCTCTCTGGCGGTGAAATGAGCAAGCCCGTACATAAGTTCGCGAGCTGAATCACGAGCGAGATTGTGTACGCCGAGATGGAAGAATGTCGGTCCGTAGGGAACTGTCCATTCGACTGAGATTGGGATCTCGCGACATTCTTCGAGGACGCGGAGGCTCAAGGGCGCTTCGATGTCATCGTGGTCGGTCAACGAAATGAATGCATTCAAGCCAAGGCGAGACTCGATTTGATGCTTCTCCAACACCCACGCATCGCGAGGTGCTAGCGGAGGTGTCCACCATGCGCGACGGAGGTCAAGCGACGATCCATGCAGCGATTGGTACTTGGCCTTGCCGCCTTCAAGCGCCGCGCCGATCGGGCCAATCCGCTTAGCGAGCCGATTGATAAAGGTGAGCGTTTCACGCGAGTGAAGCGTATGACTGTGAAGAGACACCGCGGTACGAAACTGCCCCGCACCAGTCCCACCATCTTGGAGATGAATCTTACTATGGTTCATCATTGCTCCTGTTTGAAAAGCGGCCGAACCGGGCCGCTCTGTGTTTCGTCTGCTTCGAGAGCCAGCTTGAGAAAATTTTTTGGACGGAACTCAACTCTTTTAGGAAGAGCTGCGCGATCACGTGGCGATAGCCAAAGTTTGAACTCTGTTTCGCTTCGTTCTTCGGAGGCGGAGATCCGGCCGGTCATCACCAATTCGTTGGAGCGCAGATCGGTCTTTTTCCGGGTCCGCAAGCGGTAAACTTTGCCATTGTGCGTGTACTGCCCCGCCGAGGCCTCAGAGCGACTGAGAAGCGCACGTCGCACCGCGAAGAGAAACGTGGGCAGCGCTCGATCTATGCATTCAGGCACCGGCCTTTCCGGCGGCAGAGGGAGGAAATCCAACCTGCCAGTCAGGTCGGGACAATTGGACCAGGAACAGGTTGCTGGCACTGTACGATGCACGATGTTCGAAGTGATGCCCGACGGACTGGACCTTCCGCGCCCAATCGTGAGCGACAGCGATTCCGAAGAGGTGCCGAATGTTTTGAGCGCTTCCTTCGAGTCTTTCTCATAGCCGCCGGTCATGAAACTCAGGTAGGAGCTTTCGATCACTACACCGTTTTCTTCTTTAACCGCCTCCTGAGTCGCGCCGAACCGGTTGAAGCCTTTCAGACGATCGGGCCATGATCCGGCGGCGAACTGCAGGCGGGTAACCGTGCACGTTCTGCCCACTGATTCTTCGAAGGCCACGTAGGCGTCACCTACGCCCTGTTTGGAGAAGACTGGGACACAGGCCAGGATCACGGTGGCATTTACGCGGTACCGGCAACACTTCGATTTTGCCGAGTCAATCGGCGGGCGGGATACGAATTCTGGTATCGCCGACCCTAATCCACAAGCGAAATGGGGGCCTGCGGCCTCGTCAAGCAGCAAGCCTACAGCAAAGGCGAGTACTGACCTCCTGCTTCCGTTCCATTGCTCCGGCACGCTCCAAGCATGTGCTACTGGGTTGAATATCTGATCTCGCGGCTGTTAACGGTCTGTGAAACGTTACTAACCGCGAATGTTTTGACGATCGCTTGGAATTATTGATTCTGCGAGTGTTACAGCAGGTTCTTGTAGATCCTCGGGCTGCTCTTGTAGTTCTTGCCGCACCGCTGACGCCCAATTAACTTTCTTTTTGTAATAAGTTTGTAGTCGTTTAGTATTCCCGCCTAGCGCCCAGGTAGCTGATCGCTTCCAATTCGATGCTCAATTCAGGATTCCGCCAGTGAGGAACCCGTTATCGGTAGCACAATCATCTCCGTTACAGATACCGATCCAATGGTTCGCCAGGCTGCCGCGAAACGCCGATGCGGCCGGCGATGTTCGAATCAACGGGTCTGCTTGCCGGACATGCACAGGGCTTCTGAATGCTATCCGCCCCGCCGCTGAGGTCGTGCAGAAACGGTCAATGGAACGGAGCGCTTCATTCGCGTTCTGAGCCGGTCATTTCGATTCCTGAATAGTTGCGGCTGCCCAAGCGTTGCTGAAAGGGTTGCGTGCGAGGTAGGTACAGTCGCGCTCTTCTTCTCTCTTGACATCGGGTTCGCCATTATAAACGGATTGCCTGTAACCCTGATCTCGTAGAATTCGAGCATCCTCAGGTACGCGCGCGACCCGCAATAGTTTAGACTGTCAGGCCATGGGCGATGTTCGAGCCGCTTATGACGAAGTATACGTGTGCAGCCTGGGGCCGCGCGACTCCTGGTTGGCAGATCATGATCGGGTGACAATTCCGATGGCCACGGTACAGCTTGCACTCTAGATTCTCGCCATGTCTCATTCTCGAAGTTCAGCCGCGCCGTATCGGGTTGCGCCTCTGCTTGCGTTGGCCAGTGATTTCCTCAGGGCCGGGCGCCCGGGCGAGGCGATCGCGCCGTTGCGCGATGCAGCACTGCTCGAGCCGTCGAATCCCATCATTCAGCACGATCTCGGCCTGGCCTGTCTCGAGGTCGGCAACATACCGGATGCCATCGAGGCATTTCAGAAAGCCATCGGCAGCGATCCCCGCTACACCGATGCATACTTCCGTTTGGGAATCGCCCTGGAGAAGCTGGGCGACATCGGCGGGGCAATCGTTGCATACGACCGAGCCACTGAGCTGCTCCCATCCCTGACCGAGGCATGGTTCCGCGCCGGCGCTCTTGTCTACGAACTGGGCCATCGCGACGAGGCGATCGGCTGTTTCCGGCGTGCGGCGGCGACCGGGGGTAACACCAGTTTCGGCCGCCTTGGCAAGGCGCGGGCGCTGCTGGCCGAGGATCGCAATCAGGAAGCCGAAAAGGTGCTGCGACGCACGCTGGCTCTCGATCCCAAGAACGCCCTGGCGCATGATCTGCTGGGGAATCTGCTCTCTGAGTTCGGCCGTTTCGATGAGGCCCGCGAATGCTTCCGACGCGCGATCGAGATCGCGCCGCTGCTAGCGGGAAGCTACTACGATCTGGTCCGTTGTCGGCCCGTTACGAGCGATGACGACGGTCTGCTCCAACGGATGGAGGCTGCCCTGGCTACGCCGGGGCTGGAAGCGGCGCAACGCCTGCGGCTTCACCTCGCGATCGGAAAGGCGGCGGACGATCTTGGCGACTATGCTTTGGCAATACACTATTTCGACGCCGCTGACGCCATGCGCCGGGACTCTATCTCGTTTGACTCGGCCGCGTTCTCGATCGAGATCGACCGTCTGATTGCTCGCTGCACCCCCGAATTGATCGCGCGGGCGCCCGAGCTCGGTAGCCGCGATGCGACGCCGGTGCTGATCGTCGGCATGCCACGGTCCGGCACAACTCTCGTTGAGCAGATTGTTTCCATGCATCCCGATGTGGGCGCCGGCGGCGAGCTGAATTTCTGGAACGAGCGCGGGGCGGCGTGGCACCGCTCCGGTGCGGCCGGGCATGAAACACAGTTCCTCGCAACGGCGGCGACCGACTATCTCGGCGTGCTGGGCGCGATCGCGCGGAGGGCGGCACGAGTGACTGACAAGATGCCGTTCAACTTTCTCTGGGCCGGACTGATCTACCTGGCATTCCCGCGCGCAACCATCATCCATTGCCGCCGCACTGCAATCGACACGGCGCTGTCGATCCATCAAACTCATTTCCATCCGAGCCTGGCGTTTCCGACCGGAGGCGCTGAACTGGTCGCGTATTTCCGCAGCTACCAGCGGCTCGCCGACCATTGGCGGAACGTACTGCCGGTGGATCGCTTCATCGAGGTCGATTACGAGGACCTGACCAGCGCACCCGAACCAGTGATCCGGCGCATCATCGCGGCCTGCGGTCTGGAATGGCACGACGGGTGCCTGCGCCCCGAATGCAATCCGCGGGCAGTGAATACGCCCAGCAAGTGGCAGGCCCGGCAGCCGATCTATCACACCTCTGTCGCGCGCTGGCGACGCTACGAACCCTGGCTGGGGCCGCTGCGCTCGCTCGTCGACGTCGACTGAGCGCACAGCCCGGTCTGCTGGGCGTTGTGCGCGTTTAAACAGAGATGCACAGCCCGGTCTGCTGGGCGTTGTGCGCGTTCAAACAGAGATGCACAGCCCGGTTCGCTGACATTATGCGCGGGAGAAGAAACGACGCGAAAAGAACGCCCACGAGCCAGACTCTGCTTAACGTGGAGCTGCGCGCAGATGACGGAAAGTTCACCCGATCGTCATAAGTCCGTTACCGGTCGTCTGTAGAATCGGGCCTGCGATGAGCGGAGTGGGGATGGTATCTCCACGCCGATGGCGCTGAATTCTCACGGCCGATTCTGGGCTGCGTGATGAAAAAAATCCAAGGAGAAGAGGTACATGTCAGGAAAGTCGGCAAAAAAGGCTCGAAGAAACTTTCGAGATAAACCCCAAAACAAATCTCGGATAAACCGTCTGTATCCGCTCAAGGCCCTGCTGGCGGCTGGGCTGAGCATCCCGGCGTTCGCTGCCGGTCAGTCTCTGCCGTTTCCGACCTACATCACCGGCCCGCAGTCGAACGGCTCGTGGGTGGTCGGCAATGGCCAGGTCATCACTCCAGAGGGTATCCAAGTCGACCTTGGCATCCAGGTCCGCGCGAAGGCCATCGCGCTGAACCCCAATGTCCGCACTCACACGGCCGCGGTCCTCACGATGGGCGCGGCGGAGGCCGTCGAAGTGTTCGACACCAGGACCGGCGTTGTCCTGCAGAACTACATCACGAACGGAATGGATTCGAGCGGCAGCTATAAGGGGATACGATATTCGGCGGACGGCAAGTACCTGGCGTTTAGCCAGGACAGTAGCCACATCACCATCGCCAGGGTCTCTGAAGACGGCTTCGTGGAAGACGCCACCCAAGTCAGCGTGCCGCCGAACAATTCCTTCATTACCTGCTTTCCGAACAGTCCCGTGGGCCCTTATGCCAGAGCCTGTGGCACGTTCTATACTCCGAGCACTTCCTATCCCGGCAGCATCGCGCTGTCGAAGGATGGCAAGAGCGCCTACGCCCTGCTGAACCAGAACAATACGCTCACCAGAATCGACCTGACCACGACGCCGCCGAAGCAGGCTGAGCAGATTCGCGTCGGCAACGCGCCGCACAGCATCGTGCTCAGCAGTGATGGCAAGACCGCCTACGTTAGCAACGAAGGAGGCCGGGCCGCTACGGAGGGCGACTTCCAGATCTACTCCGCCGGCACTCCAATCGTCGCCGACCAAGTGGTGGGCGCCGCGATTACCGGGACCGTTTCCGTGGTTGATCTGACCTCGATGAAGGTCAAAGCTACTATCTCGACCAGTCTGCACCCGACCGGGATGGCGTTCAACGGAAAACACCTGTTGGTCGCAAATACCTATAGTGACAGCATTTCGGTTATCGACACGGCCACCAACGAGGTGGTTCGGACGATCGATCTTGGGCTGCCAATCGGAGTGCCTGGTGAAGGCCAACCGGCCTACGGCGCCGCACCGAACTCGATCGCCGTCGATGCAAAGAGAGGCGTTGCCTACGTTGCGCTTTACAATGCTAACGCGATCGGAGTGGTCGACCTCAGCAAGCGCGCAGAGAATCCGGTCCTCGGCATGATCCCGGTAGCCTATGCGCCGAGCTCAGTCGTGCTGGACGAGGCCGATAACGCGCTCATCGTCGCCAACGACAAGGGCATCGGCACGCGTTATTCGTTCGAGACCGACTACAACGTCACCGGCTACAATACCCACCAGGACAATGGCACCGTCAGCATTGTCCCCCTGCCGAATAGCGCGACCTTGGAGGCGATGACGAGGCAGGTTTTCGAGAACAACCACTGGGATCTGACGCAAAATATCAAGTCTGCTGCCGGTGGCACCCCGCGTGCCAAGCCGGTCGCAATCCCGGAAAAGATCGGCGATCCGTCGCTGATCAAGCATGTGTTTCTGATCATCCGTGAAAACCGCACCTATGATCAGATCCTGGGCGATGTGGCCGCCGGCAATGGCGACCCCTCATTGGCCGTGTTCGGCGGCAAGGTCACGCCAAACGCGCACAAGCTGGTGAAGCGCTTCCCGCTTCTCGACAATTTCTACGACCCGAGCCGCCAGTCGGCTGACGGTCACCAATGGATCACCGAGGCTATGGCGCCCTACGCCGACGACATCCAGTCGCCTGACTGGAACCGCAGCTATCCAGGCGGAAACGCGGGAGATGCACTCGCCTATCAGAACAAGGGCTTCCTGTTCTCGGAAGCGGAGGCCGCAGGTCTGCCGGTGAAGATCTACGGCGAATACGTCGAGTACGACACGTTCAAACAGCCGAACGGCTCTACGAGCGAGCCGAGCTGGAGCCAGTTTTACGCTGACGCGAAACGCTTCGAGGCTGGACTCGAGAAGACGCTGTTCTATCAGAACACGGTCCACGCACACTCCTCTGTCCCGGCCGTTCGTGACCACCTCATCAAGAACTTTCCGCAGTTCGATCTGGGCATCCCCGACCAGTTCCGTGTCGATCTGTGGGTGCAGGACTTCAGGGAAGACGTCGCGGCTGGTACGGTGCCCGCGTTGAGCATCCTGTGGATAATCGACGACCACACCGGCGGCCCGCCGACCCCGGAAGCCCAGCAGGCCGATAACGACCTGGCCGTTGGGCGCATTATCGACCACATCACTCACAGTAACGTGTGGTCCACGTCGGCCATCTTCATCGAGGAAGACGACGCGCAGAACGGTGTCGACCACATCGACGGTCATCGTAGCCCGGGCTATATCGTCAGCCCATACGCCGTGCAGCACGGACCCACCGACCACACCTACTACACGCAGGTCAACATGACTCGGACGATCGAGCAAATCCTCGGTCTGCCGCCCATGAATCAGTTCGACCTCGTGGCTTCGCCAATGCGGACGGCGTTCGTCAAGGGTACCCCGCCCCGGGAGAATTTCAGGCCATGGAGACATGTGACGAACCAGGTCCCATTGGAGGAGGGTGTTACTGCGAAAGCAGCACCAACTACGGAGAGCCCGGCGATCCAGGCCCTGCGGAAGGCTTGGCTCCAGAAGAAGGCGCAGCTGTTCGCGGGCAAACTGACCAAGCCCGACGCCGAAGATCCGGACGCCGTGAATCACTTTAACTGGTACATGACCACCGGGTTTACGCGGCCCTATCC
>DATBHS010000227.1:0-14781 GCA_036557345.1 Bryobacteraceae bacterium | reverse complement strand
AAAAAACTACGGCAAGACGCCCGTCACGCTCCACCTTTCGCCGGGCGTTCATCAACTCGTCGTAGCAAGCGGCGCGACACGCTACCAAGAATCGGTGGTTGTGCAAGCGGGCGGCTTCGAAGTTAAAAGTTATCGCTGGCGCTGAAGCGTCTCTGATCAGATCAGCGGGGATTCGATCCTCCGGCTCCGCGACGCCGGATCTCCTCTGATGCTGCCAGATATTCGGGGTCAGCCCGCAAGAGCTTCCATGATTCGTCCGAGCTGATTTCGTGAAGATCGGCGTACCCATGATCTACCGCCTGGCGCAAATAGGTAAGGGCAGAACCTTTGTGCCCCTGCGATGCCTCGAGAGCGCCGAGATTGTAGAGCACGAACGCGATTTCCGGGTGTTTTTCGCCGAGCACGCGGCGCTCTCCTTCGAGGGCCGCCAGATAGAGTTCCCGCGCTTCCCGGTATCGGCCTTCACCTGCAAGCACACTCGCGAGGTTGTTCCCCGCGAAGAGCGTGTCCGGGTTGTCAGGGCCCAGAGTCCGCCGCCTGGCTTCCAGAACTCCGCGTTGCAGCTTCTCCGCTTCTCCCAACCGGTGCTCCGCTTCAAGCGTGTTGGCAAGATTGCTGGTAATTATCAGCACATCGGGATGGTCCGGACCGTAAACGCGCCGGGCGATTGACAGCGCCTCCTGCTGCCCTTTCTCAGCAGCCTGATACTTGCCTTGGCGGTATTCGACATAGGCCAGGTTTTGGAGAGTCGCGATGGTGCTTGGATGATCGGAGCCCAACAAGCGCCGCCTTGCGTTGAGCAATTCCCGCCAGATCTCTTCCTCCTTGCCGTATGAACGCAGGCCGTCATACACTATGCCGAGATTGTGCATGACTTCCAGAGTTTGCGGGTCATCGGGACCGCGCACGCGACGGGTTGTTTCCAGGACACCCAAAAGCAATTGCTCCGCCTCTCTATAGCGGCCTTGCTGGCTGTAGAGCCCTCCCAACGTGCTGGCAGTCCGAAGAGTCTCGTCGTTTTCGGCGCCGAGCACCCGCCGCTGAACCGCGTAAGTCGCCCGAAGCAACTCTTCGGCTGGCATGTATTTGCCCTGATACATCTCGATCCTTGCGAGAAGACGCTGCGCATTAAGCGTGTCCAGATGCTCCGGGCCCAATGTGCGCCGGCGAATATCGACAGCCTTTTCAAGCAACTTGCGGGCGGGTTCATAGAGGCCAAGCCCTTCATACACGCGGCCGATGGTGGCCATCATGCGAGCCTGCATTTCCGGCTGGCCTGGCATGCTGGCGTCGATTTGTCCGGCGGCCTTGTCCAGAATCTCTCGGGCCGTCACTCTGTTGCCACGGGACTCATCCGGATCTGAAACCTTGAAGATGCCAACCAAAAAATCGGCGACCCGGCGAGCCGACTCGGCCTCGCGATTCGCACGGTCACGCTCGCGGGCGATGCGCGCGGACTGTATCGTCATGGTTACCGCAAGCGCCACTAGAGCCAGCGCGACCGCGAGCGAAGCCGCGACGCCCCAGCGATGCCGGCGCACAAACTTCTGGGCGCGATAGGTAAGCGATGGAGGGCTCGCCATAACCGGCTCGTCATTTAAGTAGCGGCCGATGTCCGCGGCGAGATCGGATGGAGCAGCATAGCGGCGTGCCCGGTCCTTTTCAAGCGCTTTGAGAGCAATGGCATCCAGATCGCCCCGCAGCTCCTTGCCGAGCGCGCCCGGCTCGGTTCGCCGGTTTCGTGCAGTGATTGACGATTCATCGCCCAGCGTCCGGAGTTTTGTGCTCGGGCGCGGGGCATCGTCCTCGCGCAGCCGCCGCAGCAGTTCGTGAAAGGCGAGATTCCGGATCTGCTTCAGATCAAGCGGCAGCGCGCCAACCAACAGCTCGTAAAGCACGACACCGAGCGAGTAGACGTCAGTGCGCGTGTCGATGTCTTCGCCACCCGAGTCTGCCTGCTCGGGACTCATGTATTCCGGCGTTCCGATCAAGGCGCCGCGCCGGGTAAACATAGTCTCGGCTGTAAGGCGCTGCGAAACGGCCTTAGCGACACCGAAGTCGATGATCTTCGGAGTCGCCCTGCCATCCACTTCTGTAACGAGGATGTTTGAAGGCTTCAGATCGCGATGGATGATCGCCTTCTGGTGCGCATGCTGCACGCCCTGGCAAACCTGAACGAACAAGTCCAGCCGCTCACGCATGGTCAAGCGGTGTTTATCGCAGTAGTCGGTGATCGGTATTCCCGCTACGTACCCCATCACGAAGTACGGCGTGCCGTTCGGAGTGGAACCCGCGTCCAGAACCCTGGCGATCGCCGGATGGTCCATCAGAGCGAGCACCTGGCGTTCCGATTCGAAGCGTGCCACCACCTCCCGGCTGTTCATGCCGGCCTTGATCAGTTTCAGCGCGACTCGCCGGCGTATGGGCGCAGTTTGCTCGGCGAGCCAGACTTCGCCCATGCCGCCCTCGCCAAGTTTCTCGAGCAGGCGATACGGACCGATCATGGAGCCGGTCCCTTCGCTCAGGTTCAGAGGAACTGTTTCGAGGCCGTCATCGTCAAGCGGCGGCTGGCCCTGTGGCAATCTGCACTCCGAAAACTAGTAAATGTAAGATGTCAATCGATTCTAGCTTACGGAAGCTGACCAGGACATACGGTGGAAACTATCTCGATCGTGTGTGAATCAGCTTGATTATGAGCACACTGACATCACACGCGAAGTTGAGCGGCACATTCACCATTGGCGGAGACCTCACGGTACATCGTTTGGGCTTTGGCGCGATGCGGATTACCGGGAACGGGATCTGGAGCGAGCCGAAGGACCCGGTGGAAGCGCGAAAAGTCCTGCGCAGGACGGTGGAATTGGGAGTTAATTTCATCGATACGGCCGACTCGTATGGACCCGAAGTCAGCGAGCGGCTGATCGCCGAGGCACTGCATCCTTACCCGAAGGACCTGGTGATAGCAACCAAGGGCGGCCTGACCAGGCAGGGTCCGAATAAATGGGCGCCTGTGGGCCGGCCCGAATACCTCACGCAGTGCGTCGAGATGAGTCTGCGGCGCCTTCGCCTGGAGCGGATCGATCTCTATCAACTGCATCGGATCGATCCTAAGGTGCCGGCGGAGGAATCCCTGGGGGCGCTGGCAGACCTGCAAAAGGCGGGCAAGATCCGGCACATTGGCTTGTCCGAAGTGTCGGTCGCAGAAATCGAGCGCGCTCGTAAAACAGCAAAGATCGCCAGCGTACAGAATCGCTACAACATCAGCGATCGGGAACATGAAAGCGTACTGCGCTACTGCGAAGAGCACCGCCTTGGATTCATTCCCTGGTTCCCGGTCGCCGCGGGAAAGTTGGTGGCGCCTGGCGGCGCTCTCGAAGGGGCATCGAAGCGCCACAATGTGTCAGTCGCACAATTATCGCTAGCCTGGCTGCTCCATCATTCCCCCGTGATGCTGCCGATTCCGGGTACGTCCTCTATAACGCATTTAGAGGAGAACGTCGCGGCGGCAGACGTGAAGTTGACGGACCAGGAGTGGAAGAAGATTGAGGAAACCGTGGCTCACTAAGCCGTGAAAGTGCCTTGCAAGCGCTTTGTAAGGCATGTTTCGTCGCAAAATAAGGATGGGGTTTTCAATGCCCAGACTCAGGACGGGGACGATGCGCCCGCGAGATACTGGAAACTTCATCCGCTAAATGGATACCAAGACTGCGATTCCCACGACCGCCAAGGTCGTGGTGGCGACAACAGTCGCGCTTTCATTCATCAGTTATTGGCGGGGCGCCGCCATCGTTCTGAGCGACCTCGCCTCGTCGATGTTCTACGCCGGCGGCATCGCCGAGGTGGCAATCGGCAGATCGGCGGCCTGGTACGTGCTCGCGGTGATGCTCTTCAGCTTTGCCGTGAGATCCGTGTACATGGAAAGCTGCGGCATGTTTGTTCGGGGCGGGGTCTACGTTGTAGTACGCGACAGCATGGGCCCATTTGCGGCTCGGATTTCCGTTTCCGCGCTGGTCTTTGATTACATTTTGACGGGCCCCATCAGTTCCGTTACAGCCGGGCAATATCTTGTGCACTTGATTAATGAACTATTGGGGTTCGCGCACCGCAGCACGCATATCGACCCAAACACGTTTTCGGCTTTCTTTGGCGTGTTAGTAACGCTCTACTTCTGGCGCAGCAACATCAAAGGAATCGAGGAATCCAGTTCGGCGGCGTTACGGATTATGCAAATTACCACCGTGATGGTGGTGGCCCTCCTGCTCTGGTGCCCGCTGACGATCATGCTGCACGGCCGCTGGCAGCTTCCCCCAAGCCCGTTGCCGAGGAACCTGGAGTTTGGAAGTGAGTCACTAGGCTGGTTTCGCGGAACTATCTGGCCAACATTGCCGGTAGTGGCAGTGATTATTGCGTTCGGCCACTCGCTGCTTTCGATGAGCGGCTTCGAGACGTTGGCACAAGTCTATCGAGAAATTGCTTCACCCAAGCTGAAGAACCTGAAAATTACAGGAAACATCGTCTGCGTGTATGCCCTTTTCTCGACCGGGCTGATCACGCTATTTGCGGCGATGATTATCCCGGACGCCATCCGCAAGACGTACGTTGACAACCTGATCGGTGGTCTGGCAATGAACCTGGCCGGACCGGAATTGTTGCGTCTGTTGTTCCATGTTTTTGTCGTGATCGTGGGCGTGCTTATCCTTTCCTCGGCGGTGAATACATCGATGATCGGAGCGAACGGAGTTCTGAATCGAGTGGCCGAAGACGGTGTCCTGCTGGATCTGTTCCGAAAGCCGCATGCCAGATTCGGTACGACATCCCGCATCATTAATCTAATCACTCTCCTGCAGCTCGCCACAATCATCCTGAGCCGCGGTGACTTGTACCTGCTCGGTGAGGCGTATGCCTTCGGCGTGATCTGGAGCTTCGCGCTCAAGGCGCTGGGGGTACTTGCGCTGCGGTTCCAGCGCAATGACCAGGAGTATAAGGTTCCGCTCAACTTTCATATCGCCGGTAAAGAGATACCTGTCGGGCTGGCCATGACGACTCTGATTCTGCTCTCTACCGCAATCGTGAACCTGTTTTCGAAACAGTACGCAACGATCTACGGGGTCGGATTCACAATCGCCTTCTTCCTGCTTTTCACCATCTCTGAAAGGGTGAACATACGGAAACACAAGACCCGGGAAAAACATGCGCTCGAGGAATTTAACCTGCAACAGCAGGCAAGCATTGATGCCCGGGCGCTGCACGCCCGCCCGGGATGCGTTCTGGTCGCAGTCCGGAACCCGCAAAACATGCAACATCTGCGGCGCACACTTCAGCGCACGGACTTGCGCCGGAATGACATTGTAGTGATGACGGTCAGACCGCTAGGCGCGGATAGCGAATACGACCTGAACGAAGAGCAGTTGTTTGGCCAGGACGAAAGAGGCTTGTTTACCGCCGTCGTCAACATGGCCGAGAAGGAAGGCAAGCCCGTTGAGTTGCTGGTGGTGCCCGCGACCGATCCGTTCGATGCGCTCGTCCAAACGTCCAACCAGCTCAAAGTGTCAAGACTCGTCACGGGCGTTTCGCAGCGGATGAGCTCAGATGAACTGGCCCGCCGAATCGGCCTGGCGTGGGAACGGCTTCCGGAACCGCGGCATCCGTTCTCGCTCGAAATCATTACGCCTGGCCGGCCTTCAACCTTCGTGAACTTAGGACCGCACCCGCCGCGCCTCTGGCCCGAGGATGTGGACAAGCTTCACGACCTGTGGTTGAGATTGAGCACCGATGAGGCAGCCGGGTGTAAGCTCCACCATCGCGATGTCGTTGGGTTCGCGCTGCGACGATTACAGCAGGAACTGGATGGCCCTGAGGGTGAGGAACTGTTGCGCGAGCTCAAGGAGCGGCTGCGGGCACACGAAATGAGAGGCTAACCCTCATTCAGGAAGCTCTCACCCTCAACGGCGTTCCTAAACTCCATCTCCGCCGACTGAAGGATCTGCGTGGCTTCGTCCTCGTTTTGCGCGACAGAAAGCAGGATATCTGAAATCGCGTCGGCAGCGCAGGCGTAAGGATCCGCGCCGCTGACCGGCCGGTATTTTTTCACCAAATCCTGCCCCCGTCGCTTGCGTTCTTCAAGCGTTGGCATTGCTCCTCTTCAGTGCAGGCTGGATGAGCGTTTTGGCCCACCCAGTAGCTGCTCTCAGCCTCGATGATAGCGTCCGTAGCTTAGCTGAGGCGGATGCTACCTTGAATGATTCAGCGGCATTGACATGAAGGCGTACTTGCGTTGTAGCGATAGCGAGTGTGGAGCTACCCTCGAGTTGCATGAACGGGCGCTCGCCTGCCCGCGTTGTGGCGACCTGCTGGAGGTGGCAATTGGGACGGACCCGGTCGAAGCACGCGATTTGAAACTTCGATGGTCGGCAAGGCGGACATCGAACGAGGCCCGGGAGCGAAGCGGGGTGTGGCGCTTTCGCGAGTTTCTGCCTGATTGCTATCAGCCAGCCGATATCGTAACACTGTGCGAAGGTAACGTGCCCCTAGTGCGCGGGCACAAGACGGCAACCTGGGCGGGAATCAATAACCTCTGGTTCAAACACCTGGGATGGAATCCGACCGGATCCTTTAAAGACCTAGGCATGACGGCCGGAATGACCGAGGCGAAGTTCGCGGGAGCCAAAACTGTAGCCTGTGCCTCGACGGGCAATACAGCGGCCTCGCTTGCCGCATATGCCGCCAGAGCCGGATTGATCGGACGCGTCTATCTGCCGGAGGGACAGGCATCGGCCAACAAGCTTGCCCAGGCGCTCGACTTCGGCGCCGAGATCGTGCAAATACAAGGCAGTTTCGACGATGCGCTCGACAGGCTTCTCAGCAGCGCGGATTCCGATCTATACTTTTTGAACTCGATCAACCCCTTCCGGATTGAGGGTCAGAAGACGGCGATGTTTGAACTGCTCGAGCAATTCGAATGGGACCCCCCGGATTATCTTGTGGTGCCCGGCGGCAACCTCGGCAACTCGTCGGCATTCGGAAAGGCGTTCATCGAACTCAAGCGATTTGGCCTTATCGACAGAATTCCACGGATGGTGATTGTGCAGGCCGAGGGCGCAAATCCGCTGGCACGTATGTGGATGTCAGGCGCCAAAGAACTTCGAGCGGTAGAACGCCCCGAGACGGTGGCCACGGCGATTCGCATAGGCAACCCGCGCTCCTGGAAAAAAGCACTGCGAGCAGTCGAATTCACCGGCGGGTTGGTGATGGATGTAACGGATGATGAGATCGGAGAGGCGAAAGCCATGATTGGACGCGACGGAATTGGTTGCGAGCCCGCGTCGGCGACTACCTTGGCGGGAATCCGCAAGCTAGTCTCGACCGGACAGATGGATCGCGATGCGAAGATTGCCGCCGTTCTTACCGGTCACGCGTTGAAGGATACGGACTACATCATTAAAACGCGGGGGAAATTCGGGGCACGAGAGGCGATCACCGCGGATGCCCACTAAGGCGTCAGAATTCGAGATTCGCGTACCGGGCTCAATTGCGAATCTGGGCCCAGGTTTCGATACGCTTGCCGTAGCGGTGCAGCTTTACCTAACGCTGACAGCGCGCGTGTTGCCGGGCTCTAACGAGCTACTTTTTCACTTCGTCGATTGCCAGATCGATGGCGAGAACTATATCGAGCGCTCCTTCCGGTTTCTGGCGCGACAGCGCGGCGAATGCTTTCCCTCCCTGGAGGTCGAAGTTCGAAGCGAGATTCCGGCGAAAGGCGGCTTGGGCAGCAGCGCGGCCGCTACGGTTGCCGGGCTTCGTTTGTACGAGGCGATTGCCGGACCACTCCCTGTGCAGGGCCTGCTGAACGCGGCGTGCGCGCTCGAAGGGCACCCCGATAACGTAGCAGCAGCATTACTGGGAGGTTTGACCATTAGCTGTCAGATGCCGGACCGTTCGGCTTTCGCTCTGACGCTGCAGTGGCCCGAATCGCTTTCATTCATCGTGCTAACGCCGCAAGTGCCGCTGGCGACCGCCGCCTCTCGCGAAGCCCTTCCCGAGCATGTCCCTCGCGAAGATGCGGTCTTCAACCTGCAGCGGGTGGCGCTGCTGCTGCAAGCGTTGCAGAGCGGGAATTTTTCGCTATTGCGAGAAGCGTTGCAGGACCGCATTCACCAGCCGTTCCGCCAGCGTCTCGTCCCGGGATTGCAAAGGGCCCTCGCGCTAGAGCATCCGGACTTGTTAGGTGTGTGCTTGAGCGGCGCGGGACCTTCCGTCGTCGCGATGGCCGAGCGAAACTTAGGAGAGATCCAGGAGTTGCTCGAGAGCGCATTCCGGAGTGAGGGAATTTGCTTCACGGTACGCAGATTGCGCGCGCACCAGCAGGAGAACCTACATGTTTTGGAAGAGGCGCACATCACGCGGCCTTGATGGTAGTTCGGACAAAGACGTCACCCGCCGAGCTCCGATATTGGGTTGCCTTGAGCAGTTTGTGCAGGACCTTGCCTTTGGCGCACGGTCGTTCGCTCGAACACCTGGTTTTACCGCAGTTGTCGTTCTGACTCTGGCGCTCGGAATCGGCGCGACCACCGCGATGTTCAGCATCGTCAACGCGCTGTTGTTGCATCCTTTGCCATATCGAGATCCGGACCGGCTCGTCGTCATTTGGGAGAGGTTGCCAGGTGATCCGAAAGCTCCTCCGGTCTTCGATTCGTACCGCGATTTCCACGCATGGGAAAGCAGAAGCCAGAGCTTCGAGCAGCTTGCAGCCGCCACCTGGGCCACGGGCGGGCAGATCCTAACAGGCTCGGGACCTGCTCGGGAGGTGCTTGCGATGCCCGCCGGAATCGAATTCTTTTCGATGCTCGGCGTGGCCCCGGAGCTAGGTCGAGCGTTTCAGACGGATGACCTGAAGCGAGGCTGCACGGTCGTTCTGCACCATCGCTTTTGGATGAGCGCATTTGGTGGCCAGAACAGCGCCATCGGGCGACACATCGAGCTGAATCAGAAGGCTTGCACGGTCGTCGGAGTGATGCCGAAGGGATTCACATTCTATCCGGATGTCCTTGCGATGTGGATGTTGATCACGCCGGACAGCGAGATAAGCCGCGATCCGGACAACGCAAATGTCGGCGTCTTTGGGCGTCTGAAGCCGGGAGTATCGCTCGAACGCGCGCAACGCGAAATGCAGATCCTATACGCGAATGAACACCGGAAGGACACAGGCGGCGTCCAGCGCGTGGTGGAGGTCTATCCGCTCGCCAAACAATTTGCTTACCTGACCGGGCCCAATCTGCGTCTCAGCATAGTCGTTCTCTTCGGAGCAGTGATTTTCGTTCTTCTGATCGCCTGCTTCAATATCGCGAACCTGCTGCTGGGAAGGTCGCTCGTGAGGCAGAAGGAACTGGCCGTCCGGGCCGCGCTGGGCTCGGGCCGGCTGCGCCTGATCCGGCAACTGCTGACCGAGAGCTTGCTGCTCGCGTTAGCCGGCGCGCTTGCGGGCACGCTGCTGGCCGTGTGCGCGGTCCATTACTTCAGGGTTCTGAATCCGATTGAGCTGCCGCCCGGAAATCCAGTCGGCGTAAATCTTTTTGTACTCGGTTTTACAGCCGCGCTGGCGATCCTGATTGCTCTTCTCTTCGGACTTGCGCCGGCCCTGAAGGCGTCGCGCGTCGATGTGATCGACACTCTCAGGACACACGGCCGGAGCGCATCCAGTCCCGCGGCCCGGACCCTTGGCAAATTGCTCGTCGCGGGGGAAGTTATGCTTTCGCTCGCGCTGCTGGTGGGCGCCGGGTTGCTGATTGCAAGCGTGAACCGGCTGGCTTCCGTTCCGCTCGGGTTCAGGACAGATCATGTGCTCACCGTGTCCGTGTCACTGCCGAAGTGGAGTTACTCAAAGGGCGCGCGACGGGCGGCATTCTATCGCGAGCTCGTAAATCGCATCGGCGCTCTTCCCGGCGTCGAATCGACTGCGCTGGTCAGTTCGCTGCCGTTGAACAACAGCCGGTTTGCCGGAAGCGCCTTGGCCGTAGATGGCAGGCCGGCGCCGAATCGCGCCAGTGCTCCGCGCGATGTGGGGGAAGCTTCGATTACGCCCAATTACTTTCAAGTGCTAGACGTTGCGCTTGAAAGGGGCGACCATTCCAGAACGCGGACCAGGAGACGACTGAACCGGTTGCGATCGTCAACAATGCGCTCGTCCGGAAGTATTTTCCTCATGAGGATCCCATTGGCAGGCACATCAAGGTGGGCGAGTCAGGGCTTGGTAGGCCATGGCTGACCATTGTTGGTGTTTCCGCCGACGAAAGGGACCAGAACTTTTTCCATCAGATGACCTGGGAGGAGATCCCGCTCGTCTTTCGACCGGTCAGCCAGTCTCCGCCCAGTTCAGCTTCTCTCGCGCTGCGGACGGCACGCGACGAAATTGCGCTGGGCACAGCGATTCGGAAGCAGATTTCAGCGCTAGATCGAAATGTGCCTGCGGGCGAAGTGCAAACGATGGATGCGGAGCTCGCGCACGTTCTGGCCTATCCGCGTTTTCGTGCTTCCGTGCTGGGGTCGTTTGCAGGGCTGGCTCTTTTGCTGGCGTCCGTGGGCCTATATGGGGTGCTATCCCAGTCAATCGCTCAGCGGACTCAGGAATTCGGAGTGCGCATGGCGCTGGGAGCGCAAAAGAGCGACGTGCTGGCTCTTGTGATACGGCAGGGCATGGCGCTGGTTTCCGCGGGACTGGCAGCCGGCGTGATTGCTGCGCTGTGGTTGACACGGTTTTTGTCCAGCTTTCTTTATGGCGTCACTGCCAGCGATCCTGTGATCATCGCAGGCGTGTCGCTACTGCTGATCCTGCTCGCATTGCTGGCTACTTATATTCCTGCGCGCCGCGCAGCGATAACGGATCCGATGGTGGCGTTGCGGTACGAATAGGGTCTTCTATCTGATACAGGTTTGTTGTGGCGTGGGGATGCCACTCTACCCAACGTACGCGATGTAGTCCGCTCCCTAGCGGCACGGTTCATTTGTTTCCTTTGCCCTTCGAATATTTGTCTTTCCAATATCGGATGGCAACGTAAACCAATGTGACAAGCGGGACAAGTGATTCGACGTGGGGCAGTCCAGCGTCGGGTGAAGTGTAGGCTGGGACGTTTGTATGTTGTTGCGTGCTGGTTCTGGTGTGCAGCGGAAGATGCTTCTCAAGATCTTGAATCAGATCCATCGTGTTTTTTGCGGCTTGGATCGGAGAAATCAGCCCATTACGCTTGAGGAGGTCTTTCACCAGCGTGGCTAACTTTTCTGCCTCGGCTGTCACGTCCGCCAGGTCTCTCGATTTCTGCTCAGCGGACTGTTTGGCGGCGAAGCGATGCTCGGGCGGCACTTTGCGGATATTATCGAGTTGAAGGAGCGCGAGATGTTGGCTGCTTTTCAGATCGCGCAGGATAAGCTCCAGTTGGTCGCCGATCTTTTCCAACTGAGCAGCCTGTTTACCGGCTGCGTCTGTGCTATCTGGACGTCCGCTGGAGAATACGGACATCTGAAGCAGCTGTGAACGAATCGCTGCCAATTGACCACGAATTACAAATAAGCTCGCCATCGGGGTCGTGGATCCTCCAAACCAGGATAACTTGGCGGCGCAAGGGTTCAGCAGACGCACGTTCCGTACACACAGTTAGGCCCCCAATGTGGAGGCGTGCCCACCATTGTTGTGCGAGATGGGAATGAATTCCGTCCTAATATGTCGCGCGGCCGCCGCTTGCGTCATAGCACTGGCCGGTAACGAACGAGCAATCGGGACTAGCGAGAAAATGCACGACAGCCGCAATTTCCTCCGTCAGCCCAGGCCGGCGCATCGGAATTCTGCTCGTCATGTAGTCCACCTGTTCCGGCGTGAGCTGATCGAGTATTCTCGTCTTAACAACCGCCGGAGAAACGGCGTTGACGCAGATTCCCTCGGTTGCGACTTCTTTCGCAAGTGACTTGGTGAACCCAATCACCGCGGCCTTGGTTGCCGAATAGCCGGTCATGCGCGGATTGCCTTCCTTTCCGGCGATGGACGCAATGTTTACAATTCGTCCATAACGCTTCGATCGCATGTGCTGGATCACCGCGCGACAGCACAGAAATACCCCAGTCAAGTTGATGGCCAGTACTTTCGACCAATCTTCGTCGGTCTGCTCCCAGAGCGGCGCGGCCCGGCCCCCGATTCCGGCGTTATTGACAAGAATATCGAGCCTTCCGGTTTGTGACAGCAGAAATTCGACTGCGCTCTCGACCTCCTGCCGGTTAGATACATCCATCCGGATGGGAAACGTCTTGCAGCCCGAAGCGGAAGAGATCTCACCGGCGGTACGCTGCGCCTGGTCGAGATCAATGTCTGCGATCCCAACCATAGCGCCAGCCATCGCGAGCCGTTTTGCGATGGCTGCCCCGATGCCGTCCGCCGCGCCTGTTACGAGCGCTGTCTGATTGGAAAGATCGAAAAAGAGTGAAGATGTCATGACTAACTTGCGTGAAGCTTCAATACTCGATGTGAAGTTGCAGCCTCCCGGGCGTGGACGGAAGCTGCACCGCTTCAATAGAATTGTCGATCTTCGTCCACGGCCGCCCATTTAATGTAACGGCGCGAATCTTCCCCGGCGGCGTCCGAACAACGAGCCAGTTATTCTTTGCCGGGTTTCTGGAGGGCAGATCAATTGCGGCCTCGATCGTATTCGGTTCCGCCCCCGCGTGCATCTCATAGTTTACGGGCCCGAAAAACGTCTGCGCGGAGGATACTCGAATGCCTTCTTTCGAGGCTGTCCAGCGGCGAGGTACTCCCGGCGCAAGCCACAACGTGTCATTGTCTTCGATTACCAGCGCGTCGCGAACACGGTTCACAAAGCGCGCTTCATCGGAAGACTTATAGAAAGGCCCGCTCGCGTGACGCCACTGATGATACTCTTCCGTGAATGCGTTTGCGTCGGGGTACAGGCAGGAAACATAATCGTTGTACAGATTGCGAATAGCGGCCGGCACTTCGTGGCGCTTCAAATATACGGGAATGGGATTGATGAGGTTCGCCTGAAAGACCATGCCGCCCTGACTAAACCAGTATCGGTCGTCAGTCATGCCGTGGATGTTCATGCCCATGCCACTCGAGAGCGTTTCGTTGTCTTCCCAGTCATCCAGAATCCAGTTGGCGATGGGCTCGTCCGGATTGAATACACCCAGGATCAGAAGCAGCATGGCTCCGCTGAGCGTGTCCCGATCCGCTCCCAGCCGCAGCAGTGGCTTGAGCTCGGGATTTCCGTACCGAGCGTAATAGTTCATCACTGACGGGCCGAATAACCGGAAGCGGCGGTTCGGCACAGTGGGCACATACGGCTCGTACGTGCCGTCCTGCATTCGGGCAACCGGGGCGGCCTGCGCGGCTCGCAGTACGGCGTTGCGAAGATCGGTCCGGTACGCGTCCGCTTGGTGCTTTACGGTTGCAGCTTCCGGGCGGCCCAGATCCGCCAGCGCCCGTGCTGAAAGATCCATACCGGCCCACGCGAACGCATTGATCGAGAACCAGTTCGCCCAATCGACGTTGTCTTCCAGTTGAGACGCAGGAAGCAGCCCGTACTCTCTTACACGCTTGCCATGCTCGTCCAGGCGCTTCGTTGTGGCGCGCTGCTCGACAATCCATTGAATTGCTTTTTGTAAGTGGGGCCATGCTGCAGAGAACCACTGGGCATCTCGAGTGTAAAGGAAGTGTTGTGCGGCGGTCCAGAGCACGGTACCGTGGTCCAAACCGTAGCCGCTGGAGGTGTAATCGTCATTCGGCGACAGCCTGACTCCGTGAAAGATGCCGGCGATTGAGCCCTGGTGCGTACCTGGAAAATTCTTGCTTCCCTGCAGCCGTAGCATGGGCTCCAAATATTCCTCGGCCGTGTGCGATTGCCCGAGCGCATCCAGCAACAGCAATTGGTAGCACGACTCGTTCTCGAACACATCGTAGATGTAACTTGCCGCCGGAAGCATCACAAGCCCCGACCTGGGGTCCTTCGTAGCCGTGATGTGGATGTGCGCCACGGTAGAGCGCAGCATGTCGTTGAACTTTGGCTCTGGGACAGAGAAGCGGACCGCGGCATTTACTATCTCGCGCCAATACGCAACAACGCGTTGTCTTTCCGATGCGTATTGAAGCCCGTTCAGGTCGTGAACATCGTTCGCGTCGAGATCGGAAACCGCCGGCAGTTTCATCACGAGCGCGTGTTTCCGGCCCGGAGGAACCTCAAATGCGATTCGTACGGCGGCGCTGGAACCGGACCCGGGCGGCGCAACACTTGCCGTCGAGCCCGCCGGAGCGTCGAAGACGCCGCGAATGATATCGCCCGATAGCACGCTGCTTCCGTCCAGCCGAAGCGCCTCTGCGGGCTCGGTTGACAACCACACGACGGCCTGCTTTGCCTCCGTAGAACGGTTCTCTGCGATGAGTTGCAGCATGAGAATGGCCGGGGTATTCTCGCTGCGCGCCGGGTCGTCCGGTGAAAGCGGACCGCGCAAAAGGGTCACAAAGGCTTCTTCGTTGTACGAAATGCCCTCGCTCTCCCAGCTCTGGTGTGGCACCGGAAGATAGCCGTCCAGCGGGTGAAGCTTTACTTTGTGATCCTCGCGATAGTACGGTTTCGTTCCAGTGCCGAATCGCCAGGTGAGACGATCACCCGGCCACTTCATCCGCTTTAGCTCGGCCGGCTTTGCTTTTAACCCCGACTTGCTGATGTAAACGTTGCCACCAAGCTCGAAGGCGAACTTCTGCCAGTTCGCGTCGGCCGCAAGAGGCAA
>DATBHS010000226.1:0-58742 GCA_036557345.1 Bryobacteraceae bacterium | reverse complement strand
AGCGCGCCCCACACCTCGCGCTGAAAGCCCGTGCCGGCGGTTTCTACTGGCAGGCGGTCTATCGCGTTAAGCTCGCCTCTGAAGTACCGGGCGATCGCGTTCGTCAAATCAGGCATGTTGCCAGCCGGTTCGAGGCTGAATCCGTCTTCGCCATAGTGAAGCATCAGGAGGCGCCGCATCCGTCCCTCGTGCTCCGTCCAGTCCGTAGCGCGGAGATTGCCATCGTGATCGGCGACGATGAGCAGCTCTCCGATTGGAGTATCGATCTGTTCCACCAGCAACCGCAGAACCTCGCTCATGAAGTGCTCCTGGTATTCGTGATCAACGTAGCGTCAATGGACCAAAGGTGTTGTGCTGCATAGGCGCGCCACGGTCGCCATGACTCGGCGCGATGGAGAAGACGGGCAGAAGTAGATCCTATTCCGTCGATCTTCGCGGCGCCGCGAAGCAAGCCGAGGTCCGATGCAGGAAAGGCATCCATCTCCCGTAAAGCGCGTAGCGCGATATATTGTGCCGTCCATTCCCCAATTCCGCGGATTCTCCGCAGTTGCGCGATCGCCTCTTCAAGGGTTCCAAACGGACGAAACAGGTTCGGATTAGTTGCCGCAGCGTTTGCCAACGCCTTCAACGACGTGTGGCGCGCAGCCGGCATGCCTAGCCCGATAGGTTCCGCTAAAGCAAGGCATGTTGGTGTAGGAAACGCGCGCGACAACTCCGGATGACTGGCATAGTCTCTCGATACATTTGCGCCGTGCAGCGCAACGAGTTGTCCGGCGAGCCGGCGGGCAGCAGCGACGCTGATCTGCTGGCCGAGAATAGCCCGTACCGCCAGCTCAAAGCCATCCCATCCGCCGGGCGCGCGCAGCCCAGGACGCTGCGCTACTAACGGCGCAAGCAATGGATCGCGCGACAAGTGCGCGTCGATCGTTTCAATATCCGCGCCGAGGTCGAATACGCGGCGTGCTCGACTCACAATTGCAGGTAGCGAGCGCACATTGGGAAATCGGATCGTAACTCCAAGGCTCTGCTGGCGAGGCAGATGCGTGACTTCTACAGTTCCGGTCAGTCCATCGATCTCGACTGTCCGGTGATAGGTTTCGTTCTCCACGATTTCAACGCCCGGAATCGCACGTGCCCGCAAGTAGCTAAGCATGGACTCCCAGTCATAGGGCGGCCGGTAGCGCAACCGTAACCTCACGGCTCCTTCGCCCCGGCCCATGACACTGTACGCCGCGCCCTTTCGCCGCAATGCGCTGGGTGAACGATGAAAGAGATCACGGAACACCTCATTGAATCGCCGCAAGCTCCCGAAGCCGGAGGCCAAGGCAATCTCGGTCAGGGGCATGCGGGTTTCGTGCATGAGATGCTTGGCGAACAGCACTCGCCGCGTCTGTGCCACCGCAATTGGCGGAGCTCCCAGATGACGCATGAACAATCGCCGGAGCTGCCGTTCGCCTATGCCGAGACGCTCCGCCAAGGCCTGTACGCTCGGGCCGCTACTGTCGAGCGCTCCATCATGAATCAGGGCCAAAGCTCGGGACACAGTATTGGAAGTTCCACGCCATGACGCAAGGTCGGGAGCGCTCTCTGGCCGGCAGCGCAGGCATGGCCGGAACCCCGCTTCTTGCGCCGCCGCGGCCGAACTGAAGAACCGGCAGTTTTCGAATTTCGCAGTGCGTGCCGGACAAACCGGCCGGCAATAGATGCCGGTGGATGTCACGCCTACGAACAGCAGCCCATCGAAACGTGGATCCCGGCTTTGTAGAGCGCGGTAGCATATTTCGCGGTCAGGCAGTTCCATATGCGAATCTTCTCAATTGTCGAGGATGCAATCTCGCGCTTTTCGGACATGATCACTTGACTGGATCTATTCTGAGATCTAATCGCCTCATGGCCAAAAGCTGATCGCTCATCGCCGGCTACTATTTCTTCCACACCCTCACCCAATCGGCCACGAGCGTCTGAGGAAACTGCGTAGTGTTATCGGGATTGCCGGGCCAATCGCCGCCAACTGCCAGATTGAGCAGCAGAAAAAAAGGGTGCTTGTAGACCCAGTGCGTGCTAGCTGGAAGACCGCTGGGTCGTACAGCTCCGTAGGGCTTGTCATCCAGAAAGAAGGTGATCTCCGCGGGCGACCATTCGACGGCGTAGACGTGGAAATCGTCCGACAGAGCCTGGCCGCTCGGGAGGGAATACTCGTGCCCGATCCCCTTACTTCCTGAATAGCCGGGCCCATGGACGGTGCCGTGCACAATGGACGGCTCTTTCCCGATGTTCTCCATTACGTCGATTTCGCCGCAGTCGGGCCAGCCGGCCGTCTTGTTGTCCGCGCCAAGCATCCAAAAGGCGGGCCACATGCCCTGACCGCGCGCGATCTTCATGCGGACTGCAATCTTTCCGTACTCGACAGTGAACTTGCCCTGGGTCTTGATGCGCGCGGATGTGTAGTGCGCCGTGCCGGTCTTTACGGCACGAATGATGAGGTGCCCTTCGCCATCCTGCGAAACATTCTCTGGGCGCTTCGTGTAAATCTCGAGTTCCTGGTTGCCCCATCCACCACCGCCCAGATCGTAGGCCCATTTCGTTGCGTCAGGCAGCGTCTTCGCAGGTCCGTCAAATTCGTCGCTCCAGACTAGCTTCCAATCAGTTGCGCCGAGCGCCGGAAGCGCGAGGGCCAATAAGGCAAGAGTACGGGCCAGCATCAGCCTAATCGTAACCGGTAAGCTGGGCAGCGACGCGCATGCAAACATTCGCGACAATGCCATCATTGAGCTTTGAGTTCAGCAACTCAGACCATAACACCGTCAGGGTGGGCGCCACTTCGGCGCCCGCTGTTCCGCAACCGTACGATCGCGTCGGTTGTATCCAATCTTGGCAGTTGGATGCAAGATACCGCCGGAACGTGGCTCATGACGGCGCTCACCGGATCGCCACTGCTTATTGCACTTATGCAGACCGCGGCGAGCTTGCCGGTCCTGCTGCTGGGTCTCCCGGCTGGCGCAACCGCTGATATTTTCGACCGGCGCAGACTCCTGATTTTCTGGCAGGCATGGATGCTGGCCGCGGCTCTGGTGCTTTGCGCTCTCACTCTTGCAGGCATTATTTCCCCGTGGGCCTTGTTGATCCTGACCTTCCTCCTCAATATCGGTGCGGCCATGAACAATCCTGCCTGGCAGGCGATTGTTCCTGAGTTGGTTCCCCGGTCGGAGTTACCTGACGCGATTTCTATCAATAGCGCCGGATTTAACCTCGCGCGAGCCGTCGGACCAGCGCTCGGCGGACTGGCGGTCGCTGCTGTCGCCACGGTTACAACGGGAGCCGGTGTGGTCTTTTTGCTCAATGCGGCCTCGTTCGTGGCTGTTATAGCGATGCTGTACACTTGGCATCGCACACCACTGTTCAAGAGTGCGCTGCCGTCGGAACGGTTATTCGGTTCAATGCGAGCAGGCATTCGCTACACCTTCTATGCTCCGGCGCTTAAAGCGATCCTATTCCGCGCATTCCTTTTCACAGTGTTCGTGAGTGCTGTCTGGGCGCTGCTTGCGGTGGTCGCTCAACAGGACCTTCATCAAGGCGCGATGGGCTACGGCATTTTGAACGGTTGTATGGGGCTGGGTGCCGTTATCGGAGCTGCTTGCTTGCCGAGGACACGGCGGGTACTTCCGGCCGATACGATTATCGCGGTCTCGTCCGCGGTGTTCGTCGGCACTCTGCTGATCCTTTCGTTCGTGCGGAATGTACCGCTTATCCTTTTGTCACTCATCGCCGGTGGCTTCGCCTGGACCAGCACTACATCGACGCTGAATGTCGGCGTGCAGCTTTCGGTTCCCGCATGGGTGCAGGCTCGCTCGCTCGGACTGTATCAGATGATCTTCCAGGGCGGAATGGCTCTTGGCAGCGCTGTTTGGGGAGCAGTTGCCGAACATTTCTCCACTTCGCGATCGCTGCTATGCGCTGCAATCGGCCTGGCAATAACCCTTCCGTTCTCCCGGCGATTCCATGTTCTGCATGGCAAACTGCCTGACCTGCGTCCGTTCGCCGTGAATCGTCCCGCTCCGGCAGTGGTGATTGAACCACACCCTGAAGACGGTCCCGTCCTCGTAAATATCCAATACTCTATTCGGCAGGAGGACTATGACGAGTTCACTCGGGCCATCCATAAGATGAGAGATGTACGATTACGGGACGGCGCGATCCGTTGGGGCGTGTACCAGGACACGGCAGATCCGCAGCGAATGGTGGAAACTTTTGTGGTCGAGTCCTGGATCGAGTATCTGCGCCAGCGTGAGCGGTTGACCACCTCGGACCGCATGATCCGTGACCACCTCCTGACTTTTCATCAGGGCGATGGTCCGCCTAAGGCGTCGCACATGATCTACGCGCGTGAAGTTGAGCCCTAAATCGAGCGCATAACCGGGTTCCTCTATTTGTGATACAGTTCCGCCTGAACAGGAGGCGTCATGAGATCCGTAATGCTGGCCGCGGTGATCGCCGTGACTGTGCCATCGCTCGTTTTGTGTCAGAAGTCGCAGGGCTTCGACCCAAACACGCCGGACGGAAAAATGGTGGATTCCATTCAAAAAGCATCCGATCCCGCCAAGAAGCAGTCCCTGCTGGAAGAATTCGTCAAAACGTATCCGAGCAGTAATCAGGCTGGCTGGGCCTGGGGCCAGTTGCAAACATCCTATTTACAGGGACAGCAGTATGACAAGGCGATCGAAGCGGGCGAGAAATCCCTAGCTGCTGATCCGGATAACACGGAAGTCGCCTACAACAACCTGAAAGCGTCGGAGGCCAGGAATGATGCTGATGGCGTGATGAAGTGGTCGGCCGAAACGTCGAAGGCTGCAAAGAAGGAAATGGCCGGATTCAAGACCGGAGTCGATGACAAGGCGCGGCTCGATTACGCGAAACAGGTGGACACGTATACTGAGTACTCGGTCTACGCCATGTCGGCAAAGACGACGGACCCGGCCAAAATCGTGATACTTGTCGAATCGCTACAGCAGCGCGCTCCGGAGAGTCCTTACCTGAGCAAGGCGTATGGACGATACCTGACTGCGCTGCAACAGACTGGTCAGAAGGAAAAGGCCGGCACGGCGGCGGAGCAGCAGTTACAGCGCGACTCCAATAACGAGGATGTCCTGGCGTTTGCGGCGAGTGACAATCTGCAAAAGAACAATCAGGAGAAGACGCTGGCTTACGCGACCAAGCTCGCGGACGTGATGCAATCGAAGCCCAAGCCCGACGACATTTCGGAAGCGGACTGGAGCAAGAAGAAACAGACGATGCTCGGGCTGGCCTATTGGATGGAGGGTGTGAGTTATAACGGTCAACATCAGTACGCCAAAGCTGACAAGTCGCTGCGCTCAGCTCTCCCGCTGGTAAAAGGTAACGATCAACTCTTACCCATCGTTCTGTTCCACTTGGGAGTGGCCGATTTCGAGCTCGGGAAAGCATCGAAGAGCCGGGCCATGATGCAGGATGCGCTCAAATACTCACAGCAATCGGCCGCCTTAAAGAGTCCAATGCAAACCGAAGCGGCGAATAATGTGAAGGCGATCAGCAAGATGGTGGGTCCGAGGAAGTAACGGTTTCCGGCTGATTCGGATCTCCATATACTGGCGAAAGGAGAACGGCAATGGCAAGCAATCGAGGTGTTGTCTATCTAGGACCGGGCAAAGTTGAGGTCCAGTCAATCGATTATCCGAAGATGAAGAACCCAAAGGGCAAGGAGATTGAGCACGCGGTCATCCTGAAGATTCTATCGACGAACATCTGCGGGTCCGATCAGCACATGGTCCGTGGCCGCACGACTGCCCCGAAAGGGCTTGTCCTTGGGCACGAGATTACAGGCGAAATTATCGAAAAGGGAAAGGATGTCGAGTTTCTAAACGTCGGCGATCTTGTATCTGTCCCCTTCAACGTCGCCTGCGGACGCTGCCGGACCTGCCGGGAACAGCAGAGCGGCGTTTGTCTCAACGTGAATCCGTCGCGTGCCGGCGGCGCGTACGGTTATGTCGACATGGGTGGATGGGTCGGCGGCCAGGCGGAATACGTGATGGTTCCCTATGCCGACTTTAACCTGCTGAAATTCCCGAACAAGGAGCAGGCCCTTTCCAAGATTCGCGATCTGACAATGCTATCCGACATTCTGCCCACGGGATTCCATGGCGCAGTGACCGCCGGAGTGGGAGTCGGATCTGTCGTCTATGTCGCGGGGGCAGGACCGGTTGGCCTTGCTGCGGCCGCATCGGCACAGATTCTGGGCGCGGCAGTGGTCCTGATCGGCGACATGAACCAGGAGCGCCTGGACCACGCCAAACGGGTCGGCTTTGAACCAGTCGACCTGAAGAAGAGCGACAATCTGGGCGATCTGATCGCAAGCATTGTCGGGGTGCCCGAAGTGGATGCCTCCGTGGATGCCGTCGGGTTTGAGGCCCACGGCCATGGCGAGCAACACGGTGTAGAGGCGCCCGCCACGGTCCTGAACTCTCTCATGACGATTACCCGCGCCGGGGGTGCGATTGGAATTCCCGGCTTGTACGTAACAGAAGACCCGGGCTCAAAAGACGAAGCCGCGCAGCATGGTAATTTGCGGATGCGCTTCGGCTTGGGTTGGGCAAAATCGCACCGGTTTGCGACGGGCCAGACGCCGGTGCTGCGATACAACCGGCAGCTTATGCAAGCGATTCTGCACGACCGTTTACCGATTGCGAAGATCGTGAACGCAACGGTCATCAGCCTGGACAAAGCGCCGCAAGGATACCAGGACTTTGATAAGGGCGCCGCGAAGAAATTCGTGCTGGACCCGCACGGAGCGCTGGGCAAGGCGGCCTGAGGCAGCTTGACCGGTCAGGCAAGGTAGCGCAAGACCTGCTCGCTCAGCGTGTTCAAGCTCACTGTAAGGCGGTCGGTTTCCATGAGGAGGAACTCGCCCGCCGGCGAAAACGCCTCGCGGGCTTCAATCAAACGGCGATGATCCTCGCGTAATTTGGGCAACTCCTGCGCGGCCGCACGCGAACCACGCAGCGCGGCCGCGAGAAAGTACAGGGTGAACTCGACATCGATGGCGAATGTTTCGAATGCTTCAGCCGGAGGTTGTTTCAGCAATTGAGTTGCGCCTGCTTCGAGTCCCATAACGGCGTGAACCAGAGCGTGCGAGCTTGCCAGCATTGAGGTGAGGCAATCGGCCTTTCCGGGCGATATCCCCGGCTCCGAGAGAACACGATCCACTGAGGCCTCCGCGCTCGAGCGAACGCGCCGCCATTCGCGCCGCGTTTCGTCCAAGGTCTCTTCGAGCCGGGGGTCATCGCGCTGCAATCGCTGGGCGACGGCCTGGAAATAGTTGCGGCAGGCATCGAGCATGTCGGCCATGGCATCGGCTACGGCCTTGCGTTCCCATGTCGGCCAAAGCGCGTACATGCAGAGCGCGAAAACACCACCTGCGCTCGTGTTCAGGAAGCGCTGCAGGACCGCCTGCGAAGGAGGCACACCGGTTTCGGCGATGAGAAATACGATGAGGCCGCTGACAGCAACACTGAAAACGCCGTAATTGGCGGGACCCAGCCAGCGCAGAAAGAATGTGAAAATGCCAACCAGGATGGCATGGGTAGCTGCGGACTGCGGCAGAACGTGATAGAGCAGCGTGGCGAAAAGGAGACCAGCATACGTTCCGAGCAAGCGAAGCACGCCTCGGCTGATGGTCGCCGCAAAGTCCGGTTTCAAGACGACGGCGGCTGTCATGGGGAGCCAGTACGATCGCTCCCAACTGATGCTGCGGCCTATGGCGTCCGCTAGCGCGACGCAAATCGCGAGGCGGATGGCATGGCGGCAGACGCCGGAATCAAGATCGAGATTAGCTCTGAGCGTGGCGACCCATCCGGTAACCCGAAGTTTCCAGGGCGGCTCAAGCTCGTGCTTGCTGAACTCCTCCATTCCTGATGGTGTCGCGTGAACGGCGAGTTGCACGATCAGCCGGAGCTGTCCGGCAAGAGCATCCACAGCGGAGGCGATCTCGGAGATCAGCGGCGAAGGTTGTTCTTTCTTCCGAATATGAATATTTGGAATTGAACTGTCCAGATTGCCCGTCAGCTTCTCCAGACCGGGAATGGGTTCACCGCTGAGCAGCCCCTCTCCCACTTTCCCTAGAAGCTCCGCAGTCAGCTGCAGGATTTCGTCGATGCTGTCGGAGGTAAATTGCATAGACCCGTGTCGGCGCGCTTCGTGTTGCGATTCGGCTCGAAGGCGGTTCAGCGCGTAGACGGAAAGGCGCAGTCGATCTGCCTGGTCAAACAGAAGCCGGAAGCGCTCGCCCTCGACGCTGTGATCGCGTCCGAGAGCGGAGAGCACGTCTTGCACATCCGCAGGCTGCGGGTTGAGCGGCGTGGCCGCTACAACATCGTTGTGCGGGTTCACCTCTTCGGAAAGGTCCCGATAGACTTTGCCGATCGCACGGCATTCCGGTGCATAGCGATGAACTGGCCAGAGCAGCAGGGCGAATAGCGTCTGAAGGAGGCCACCGGCTAGCGCAAGAGACGCAGCGGCCAGCGCCCCCTTCGGCGACAGCGCACCGCGTGCGGCAAACACGATGAGAATCACCAGTGTGTTCAACCCTAAGTCGCCGGCACGCGTGCTGATGGACATGAGCATGCCCGCGATAAAAGCCCATGCGGCCGCCATCGTGATCGCCGCGACATGGTATTTCCCGGTCACAGAGCCGGTAAACACGGCGATTGCCCCAAGCACGCTCCAGGCCAGCATGCGCCGGGCACGCTGCGCGTACGGATCGCGGCCATCGGAATAAGAGACATTCAGTGCGCCGGTTGTGACCGCCACTCCTACGAGCGGATGATCCGTGGCGATTCCCGCTCCGAGCGGCAGTGCCACGGCCAACGAGTTTCGGAGCGCCATCCACCGGCTGTTTAGTTTGGATCTATCGACGCGCTTGGTCGTTTTCCAGAGTGCTCTCGATGGGCTTGACTTCATGGACGGTGCGCCTGATTGAACCTCGCGGGTGATGTCGACAAGACGAGTGTATTCGGTGAAGCAAAGAAATCCCCGGTTCAGCCTTCTGTTCGCGTAATCACTCAAGCAAGACTATTTCCTGATAAATCGATTAAATGGACCTTCGCAGCAAGGAAACCGTATCTTGTTGCAATTGTCGTAGAGAGACCTACGGGGACCCATCAAAACCCGGAACTGTTCGATGTGTGATACCTCCACGCGATTTCCGCAGGGCAGATCCCAAAAGAGAGACCGTCGCATGTATCAGACGAATTGGCTAACCCAAGCCGTACTTGGTTGTCTGGCTAGGGACGAGGGCGTCCGCCCCACCCACCACTCAGTTGGGCTTGACATGTATCCGTAACGGATATAGCATCGGAGTGTGCCGAAGAAGAACACGGCGCAAGCTCCGCTGACTCCCGCGGTGCTGCACATCCTGCTGGCGCTTTCGACGGGGGAGCGGCATGGCTACGGGATCATGAAGCAGGTGGAGGCGGACTCGCAGGGCAAGGTGAAGATGGGCCCGGGGACGCTGTACGGCTCGATAGGGCGGATGACGGAGGCGGGGCTGATCCGGGCAAGCGTGAAGCGGGTAGATCCGGAGATGGACGACGAGCGGCGGATTTATTACAAGATCACGGGCGAGGGGCGGGCGGCGCTGGCGGCGGAACTGAAGCGGTATCGCGGCGTGGTGGCGGTGGCAGAAGGCCGCTTGTCGTATGGCAACTGACATCGCGGTTCGCCGCTATCGGGTGTGGTACACGGTGCTGCTGCGGCTGTATCCGCGGCCTTTCCGTGAGCGGTTTGGTGAGGAGATGGCGCAGACATTTCACGATCTATGCCGGGAGCGCAGCAATGCGAAACGGGGACTGTTCGGGTTCGCGCTGTGGATCTTTTTCGAGACGTTGGTGGGAATTATCAGGGAGAGCACAACTCGTATGACGCAAATGAGCAAGGCGGTTCTGCGCGTGGCTCTGGTGGCGCTGGGCCTGCTGATGGTGCCATTGGTGGCATCGCGGGTAGTGGATGGATGGAACTGGCGCCCGGGGACGTTTGTGTTCGTGTATGTGCTCTTCTTCGCGACGGGGTTGGCCTATGCGCTGATCGCCCGGAGCATGGGCGCGTGGTCGTACAAGGCGGGCGTTGGCGTGGCGCTGGTGGCCGGGTTCGCCTTGGGGTGGTCCAACATGGTCCATGTCGCGGACTCGGAAAATCCGGCGAACCTGGTGTACTACAGCGTGCTCGCGGTGGGGGGCGTTGGGACCTGGCTGGCGCGGCTGGAGGCGCGAGGGTTGGCGCGGACGTTGTTCGCGATGGCGGCGGCGCTTGCGCTGATTACCGTGATGCTGCCTTCGGGCGCGCCGCTCTACCTTGCGCGGAATATGGTCATCCTGCATGGTGTCTTCGTGGCGTTGTTCACCGCCTCAGGTCTACTGTTCCGGCACGCGAGTTTAGCGGGATTGAAGTAAGACCCAGGCCGATTACAATTGGCCGCCGGTTCGATGCCCAGGTGTGGCTTGGTGTATCTGAACAGCGCCACTGCAGGCCAACAGCGCGGGAAGCCCTGCGTTGCCCCATGAAGAGGCTCACTGAAGCTTGCTCCGGCGGACCAGTCCTGAATTATATTGCCCAAGCCGTCACATGGATCAAGCAGCACTTTGCTGGCGAGATGCGCGCAGGGGAGCTTGCCGACCGCGCGAACATGAGTCCCACCACCTTTCGGCAGCACTTTCGGACGATCACTGGCATGGCCCCGTGCAGTTCCAGAAGTTGTTACGTCTGCAGAAGCTCGCCAGTTAATGCTCAATCAGAATATGACCGCCGGCAGGGCGAGTGCCGTCGGCTATGAGAGCGCTTCTCACTTTAGCCGTGAATACAGACGGCTATTTGGCGCTCCGCCTCAACGGATGTCCGAAAGGTGCTGTTGCACTGAAAAGGACCTGCTCGTAGGTTCGAGGGATAGGTAACGGAAAACGCGCGGCGTTGGCAATCCCGCCTACTTCGCAGCCGGTTCCGGCGGCGCGGGAAGCATGTTTCGAATGGCTGCGATCCGCCACTCGCCAGAGCTTTTGACCAGAATCAACGTCGTCCACATGTGGCGGCTGGTGCCTCCGGCGAGCCCGCTCAGGTCGTAACGGCCATCCGCGATGGCAACCGCGGGAGACAGCAGTCGAACCGATTCGACGGTAATCGACCGCGTACCGCCCGTCCGCCGCGAAGTCGCCATTGTCCCGCGAACTACGGCATCCCGTCCTTTCCTCCATTCGCCCGACGAGACGAGTTGATCGGATTCGGCGGTAAACAGGCTTTGAATGGCCGCCGGGTCCCTATGCTCGCGCGCCTCGACATACCTGGCCACCACTTTCCGAATGGCGGCACTGTCGGGATCGCCGGTTGAAACGTTCTGCGCACACAGAACACTAGCTGCGGCAAAGACGAACAAGCTTTTGCGTGACGTCATCGAAGACTCCGGACTCGGGAAATTCTGGACAGCCTGTAACGATCCTACTGCGATATTCACCAAGGGAGTTAACCAGTTATCCCCAGAGACGATCGTGAGTTGCCTTCCTGTTTCTCCCGAGAGTATTCCTTGCCAGCCCCCGTTGTACTATCGTGTCTGCCACTGGAGGAGGAACTTGGAACGTCAGGCATTCGATCAGGAGTATGTCGCGCGGCTTACGCGCGGCGATGCTGAGACCGAACGCCATTTCGCAAGTTACTTCGGCGACCTTCTCCTGATTAAGCTTCGCGCCCGAATCCGCTCGCCGCAGCTCGTCGAAGATGCAAGGCAGGAAACGTTTCTGCGGGTGTTAAATGTATTGCGGAACAAGGGCGGCATCGAGCATCCGGAGAGGCTGGGCGCATTCGTGAACTCGGTCTGCGAAAATGTGCTCTGTGAATTCTTCCGTTCCGACAGCCGGTTCCAACAACTGCCGGAAAACGCGGCTGAACCGGTGGATGAAGACGCGAGCGCCGATTCCAGCTTTGTCACCGCCGAGCGGAAAGCAGCCGTCCGGGACGTCTTAGCCAAGCTGGCTGATACCGACCGCCAGATCCTTCATATGCTTTTTCTCGAGGATCGGGATAAAGACGAGGTCTGCCAGTATTTCCGTATTGATCGCGATTATCTGCGCGTACGGGTACATCGGGCGCTGGCCCGATGCAGAACCGCTATTCAAAAAAGCAAACAACCGCTGCCGGTTGCAAACATTGCAGGAAGATGAAACGTGGCCGCGGAGCAAATCACAAAACTATGAGCGGGCTATGGACCATAAACTGGCTGAGGAAACTGGCACAGTTGAACGATACCTTCTGAATGAACTGCCGCCTGATCAGCGGCTTGCGTTTGAGGAACATCTGTTCGACTGCCCTATATGCGGAGATCTGGTGCGAAGCGGGGCTATCTCGATTGACAACCTGAAAGAAGTGTTCCGGGATGAGCCGGATAAGGCCATTGCGGCTGAAGCCAGGGAGGCAAAGCGCTGGAACTGGACCGCCTGGTTTCGCCTGCCCAATCTGGTTCCCTCGCTCGCGGCGGCTGCTCTGGCGGTGGTGCTTTGTTATCAGAATTTTGTTTACATTCCGTCGCTGGAGCGTCCGGAAGTACTGACCGACAACGTGATCGCACCCGTAACCCGCAGCGAAGCCCCGGTGATTACCGTGAACCGCGCTCACCCGCTTTTCAACCTGAACTTTGCAGTTGACTCGCCGCGAGTGTATCCTCTATATACCTGCGAATTCCAGTTAGAAGGTCAAAGAACGGTTTTGAAGATGGACTCCGGCCCGCGGCAGTTTGCCAGTTTCACGCTGAACCTGTTGCTTCCGGCAAAACTGTTTCCCGCAGGACATTATGTAATGATTGTCCGGCCGAAGACCGAGCCGGAAACGGAAATCCAGCGCTACGAATTCACCATCCAGTGACGAGGAGACAAACCGTTGAGTTTTGCCCGGACGACAGAAAGAAGATTTCTTTTTCACGGTAACGCCATAGCCTTCGCAGCTCATATCCGGCGGCCGGATAACTTTTTTGTTCCGACCATCGCACGAAGCTGTCTTCCGGTTACCGGTGGTCGCGCGGTGGCTTCGGAGGAGAAGAAAACCTTCGCTGACCTGATTTCTTTCGAATCGGCCTCAAGCGAGGCGACGGGCGACTACAGAGACCTCGAAAGAGCAGCCGGGTTCACACACGGTAACCACGGGGAGAACAATGTTCCGACCAGCACGCTTGTGCAGACCACGGTGACCGGTTTAAAGATTCACGTTCCGCAGCCTCCCGAAAAGGCAGGCGCGGCGCAGGTCATTCGAAAACTCGAAATTGACCGACTGCATGTACTTATGGAGAACAGCTCCACGCATGGTGAAGCGACCCTCTTTCATGCGCTGCAAGTTGACATCGACGGCGCTTCGGTCGACGGTCACCCCTTCCGGGTCATATCAAATCCCGATCTGTTCTGCGAGCACGGCACGAAGCAGAAGCTCGATGATGCCTTCCGGCAAGGCGACCACCTTCATAGGAACCACGGGCACCACTTTTTTTCGATTGACGAGGACTACGAACCGGGCAAAATACCGCAGACGAACGGCGTTATTGTGGGAACGGTCGTAAAGGGCATCGAGTGGGTGAATTCGAAGGCCGAGGGCTGCGAGATCATCGGCAATCAGCTAAAGATATTCGGCATCGGCTCCATGTACTTTGGCGAATTAATTATTGAAGACGACTTCCGGCGCTTGACGCTGCTACGCTTTCAGCTAGGCTCCCCTTATGGCGGCGAAGGCTCGGTGTGCGAGGCGCAATCGAACGGGAATTGGTGGCCGCCCAAGAAGGCAGGCACTTAGCTGCGCTCCTTTTCTTGCGCTTGCGTTTGTCTTACTCAGTGGCTGCCAGCGGCAGCTTCCATCGAACCCAGAAGCGCTTCTTGCCGCCGCGCGGACCGCATACCAGCACGGCGATTTCGTGCGGGCACGCGAGTATGCCAGGGCCGGTTACTCACATTTCGAGAACCAGCCGCAATCGAAATGGCATTGGACCTTCACGCTGTTGTATGCGGAAATGCACCTCTGGAACGGGGATACCGAGCAGGCGCAGCGCCTGTTGTCTGAGCCGCCACCCGCGACCTACCCAGACTTACTTCCGCGCTACCAGATGTTGCAGGGCTACGTTTTATTTCGCAGGCAAAAAATCGACGATGCCGACAAGCTCTTACGTGAGGCCTACCGCACATCGCAAGCACTGGGTCAGTATGAAACGGCTGCTGACATCCAGTTGCTCCGGGCGCCGTTCCTGATTGACAGCAAGCGTTCCGAAGCTGCTTCCCGAAATGCATTGGAGATTGCAAGGGGTCACGGTTTGCGCTACCAGGAAGCCGCCGCGCACTTGAACCTGGGAATGGTGCAGATCGGGCGCTCGCGTTTCGGCGATGCTATCCCCGAATTTGACCAAGCAGAACGGATTGCCATCTCGATCGGCGCTACCACGATCAAGTCGTTCGCCATCGGCAATATCGCGACATGCTACTACAATCTTGGCGACTTCTCGCAGGCTATCAAGACGCATCTCGAGTTACTGCCACTGTGGAAAGAAGCGGGACTCGCAGTCCCCCTTCGAAACAGCTATCTGGAGCTCGGAACCATATATCTTCTCCTAAAGGAAAACGAGAAAGCTATCCAATACTTCCGGAAAGCTATGGCACTCGTTCGGGAGAGCGATTCTCCGGGCGCCTTTGCCTCGGTAGCAGCGGCCACGGCACAGGCGCTGGCCGCGGCCGGCTCTCTGGAGGAGGCCGAGCGCTACAATCGCGAAGGTCTCCGCGCCTGCAACAAGGACGACAAAGACCAGCTTGCATCGCTAATCCTAAATGAAGCTTTGATCGCCTCGCGCCGTGCCGAACATCAACTCGCAATCGAGCAGTACACCGAAGCTATACGGGTCGGCCAAGATGAGCCGTCCGTTGTGTGGCAGGCCTATGCGGGCCTTGCCACAGAGCAGGCAGCATTGGGCAATCGAAGTGCCTCGAACACGAGCTTCGAGCGAGCGCTACACGTCATCGAACAAAACCGCTCGGAGCAGCTCATCCGGGATTACAAGATTACGTTCCTCTCTCAACTCATCCGCTTCTATCAGCAATATGTCGATCTGCTGATTTCCGAAGGCGAAACCGGTCGGGCTCTCGAAATTGCCGATTCCAGCCGCGCCAGCGTGCTGACCGAAGACCTTTTGGGCGAGAGCGGGACGCGCCGCAGTGGGTTGGCGGAGGAAATTCGACGAGCGGCGCAACAGAGCAACACTACGTTTCTGTTTTACTGGTTAGCGCCAGAGCGCTCCTATCTCTGGGTGATCAAGGGAAACGGCTCGCAACTGTTGCCGCTTCCCGCTCAGGAGCAAATCGACCGCGATGTGCTGTCCTATCGCCATTTTCTCGAACAGGAGAAACGCGACCCCTTGATCACTCCGAATCCTGCCGGCGGGAGATTGTTCGACACCCTGGTTGCACCAGCCGGCATACCTAAGGGCAGCAACGTAGTGATTCTCCCCGATGGATCGCTTCACAACCTGAATTTCGAGACGCTGCCGGTCTACAGACCCACCGCTGAGTCGCGCGCGTCAGCAAGCGGAACAGCATCCTATCCGCACTACTGGCTGGATGACGACGTCATCTCCATCGCACCATCTTTAAGCGTTCTCAGCGTAGTGCCGAGCAGCCGGCCACAGCCGAGATCTCTGCTGCTCATCGGCAACACGATCACGCAAGGCACAGGTTTCGCGCCTCTCCCCGACGCTGCGTCCGAGATTGAAGGAATCAAGCGCCGGTTCGCATCCGGTCGCGTCGTCACTTACACGGGCGCAGCAGCTACAGCCGGAGCTTATCGCGGAGCGCATCCGGAGCAGTTCTCGAACATCCACTTTGCGGCGCATGCAGAGGCCAACCAGCAGCGGCCGCTGGACTCGGCCATCATTCTTTCGCCCGAGCAGAGCGCCTGGAAGCTCTATGCGCGGGATGTGGCCGACATCCCTCTGCGTGCCGACCTGGTTACCATTTCGGCATGCCGTGGCGCGGGAGCGACAACGCTATCGGGTGAGGGATTGGTTGGCTTCGCTTGGGCATTCTTCCAGGCAGGCGCGCGCAACGTGGTCACCAGCCTCTGGGACGTGAGCGACCGTTCCACAGCCGATCTGATGAACACCTTCTATGGCAACCTCGCGGCAGGAGAATCTTATCAGGAGGCTCTTCGGGAAGCCAAACTGAAAATGATTCGCGGCGTATATCGCAAGCCCTATTATTGGGGTCCGTTTCAGTTGTACAGCCGTTGCCTGAACGGCAGCGGTGCACGGGCGCCGCGCACACATCCCGTACCCATAGAATCCGCAGCCGCCGGCGTGCATCAATAGGAGAAGATGCGCTTAATAACCGGTTCAAAAGTGAGGGTGACATGACGAGGCCGGCTGTCCTCACGGTAGATGATGATAAAGATGTTCTGCGGGCCGTCGAGCGCGATCTCCGACGCCGCTACAGTTCTCGCTTCCGCATTCTGAGCGCCGACTCCGGCCCCGCTGCCCTCGATGTTCTGCGGCGCTTGCGGAAGCATAACGACTCCGTCGCCGTGTTGCTCTTCGACCATCGCATGCCGCAGATGAGTGGAATTGAAACGTTCGTGGAGGCTATTAAGCTATACCCGGACGCGAAGCGCGTGCTGCTCACTGCGTATGCCGACACAGATGCAGCCATTCGCGCCATCAACGACGTTCAGCTTTCGCATTACCTGCTGAAACCCTGGGATCCGCCGGAGCAGCATCTCTATCCCGTAGTCGATGACCTGCTTGACGACTGGCAATCGAAGTTTCATCCGCCGTTCGAGGGATTGCGTGTACTGGGCGCTCGCTGGTCCGCGCAATCATACGAGATTCGCGATTTTCTGGCGCGCAACCAGGTCCCCTATCAGTGGCTGGACATCGATGCAGCGGATCGTGACCCGGAAACGCGCCGCCTGCTGGCAAGTCTTTCTCCCGATGAGCGCAAGTTTCCGCTGGCCCTGTTTCCAGGCGGCGAAACCCTGACGGACGCAAAGCCCTACGAAGTGGCTGCGAAGCTCGGCCTTCAAACTCGCGCCGGCCTCGAGTTTTACGATGTCGCAATTGTCGGCGGCGGACCTGCCGGACTTGCAGCCGCCGTCTACGGCGCGTCGGAAGGACTTAAAACCGTCATGGTGGAACGCGAAGCGCCCGGCGGCCAGGCTGGATTGAGCTCACGAATAGAGAACTACCTCGGGTTTCCTTCCGGTCTGTCGGGAAGCGATCTCGCCCGCCGCGCGGTAGCCCAGGCGCGGCGGTTCGGCGTTGAAATCGTCTCTCCGCAGGAAGCGACTGCGATCCGGGCGGAAGGTCCTTACCGGTACGTTCAGCTTAGCGATGGCACCGAGATCTCCTGCCACAGTCTGCTCCTCGCGATGGGCGTTCAATGGCGGAAGCTTAACATTCCCGGCATAGACCGCCTGCAGGGTGCGGGAGTTTACTACGGTGCTGCTGCAACCGAAGCACTGTCCTGCCACAACGAGGATGTCTATATCGTGGGCGGCGCAAACTCCGCGGGCCAGGCCGCGATGTTCTTTTCCAAGTACGCCCGGCGTGTGGTGATGCTCGTGCGAGGACCTTCACTCGCCGCGACGATGTCTCAATACTTGATCGATCAAATTTCGAAAACCGAAACGATTCAGATCGAGTTCAATACGCAGGTGACCGCGGTTCACGGAGACGACCATCTGGATTCCATTTCGTTGATCTGCGGCACGACCGGCGAAACACAACAGGTTCCGGCGGCGGCTCTGTTCGTTTTTATCGGCGCTGAACCGCGAACCGACTGGCTCGACGGGGTGATCCAGCGCGATACCCGAGGATTCATCATAACCGGTCCCGATCTTCTATATGACGGCAAGAAACCGAAAGGCTGGGCTCTGGAGCGCGAGCCGGGACTGCTTGAAACCAATGTACCCGGTGTGTTCGCGGTCGGCGATGTCCGGCACGGATCCATCAAGCGCGTGGCCTCCGGAGTAGGCGAAGGTTCCGTGGCGATTCAATTTGTTCATCAATATCTGAGTAAGGTGTAAGCATGCAGACTCCCGAGACAGACGTGGCGAGCGTGCTGCGCCCCACATCCGGCGAGCTTCGTTCGATAGCTATCTTTGCGGACCTCACCGAAGACGATCTTGGGTGGCTGGCCAGTGAAATGACTCTGGTTGAGTTGCAGGCGGGGGAGGTTCTCATTTACGCCGGTGCTCCTGCCGACCGCCTGCTGGTCATGCTTGAAGGAGAAATTCGGGCCGAATGGGAAGGACCGGCCAATCAGAACCGCGTTTTCGTGGCGAGGAAAGGCCAGGTCACCGGAATGCTTCCGTCATCCCGCTTGACGCAATTCCCCGCCACCGTTCGCGCAACGTTGGCGACTCGCGGAGCCTTTCTCCATAAAGAGAAGTTCGACCGGATGTTGGAGCGCATTCCGGTCTTGCGCGAGCGCCTGATCGGCATATTGATCGACCGCGTTCGCGAGGCTACCAAAGCCGAGCAGGACCGCGAAAAACTGGCGGCGCTCGGCAGGCTGTCGGCCGGGCTCGCCCATGAACTGAACAATCCGGCCGCCGCCGCGCGTCGAGCCGCCGATACCTTAAAGCAGACCGTCAAGGACCTATGCGAGGCGAATCTGGCGTTGGGTCAACACGAGCTGCCGCTCGAGGCCCGCCAGTGTCTGGCCAGGCTGGAGTGCGACTGGGTCGCGCGCGAGCGCCTCCAACCGGTGCTCGACACACTCGAGCGCAGCGGTCGGGAAGAACGGTTTGCTGCGTGGCTAGAGAGACATGGCGCAGCGGATCCCTGGCCGCTCGCCACAGCGCTGGTTGATAGCGGGTTCACTGAGGACATGTTGGACCGGGTGGCGGCAGGCGTCCCGGAGCACGCACTAACGGACGCCCTCACGCGCGTAACCGCTTCGTTCACGATTACCCGCCTCGCCGAAGAAATTCAGAGCGCCACTGGCAGGATGTCGGACCTGGTTCGCGCCGTGAAAGAGTATTCCTACATGGATCAAATGCCGGAACAGATGGTAGACATTCATGACGGCATTGAGAACACCCTGATTATGCTGCGAAATCCATTGAAGAACGGCATTGAAATCGTCCGCGAATACGACCGCGGCATTCCGCCGATGACCGTTCGCGGCAGCGAACTAAATCAGGTGTGGACGAATCTCATCACCAACGCTATCGACGCGATGGGCGGCAAAGGCAAGCTTCTCATTCGAACTGTCCGCGAACCGCAATGCGCGCTAGTGGAGGTAACCGATAACGGTCCGGGTATCGATCCTCAGATTCGCGATCGTATTTTCAATCCCTTCTTTACTACCAAGACCGTGAATCAGGGCACAGGAATCGGCTTGGACATTGTGGCGCGCGTCGTTTCCAATCACCGAGGGCAGGTAGCATTCGATTCAGAGCCCGGAAAAACCACGTTCTCGGTACGTATTCCTTACCAGCTCGAAAACGAACCGCGCGCCTAAGGCGCTCAACCTTCTTCGGGCGGCTCGATGTCCTGCAGAAAGACGAAATACAAGCTGTCTTTCCAACGCACGGCTATGGTTCTGTCGTTGAAGCCTCCACCGCATACTTCGATTGCGGCGTCCTTCGGCAGTTGTGTGATGAGTCCAGTCCGGGGCTCGCCCGTTTCGGTCAGGTGGAAGTTGATCGCGGCAATCGGTTTAGAAAGCGTGAACACACTCCGAGCGGCGGCATGCTCCGGAGATAGCTCCGCCATGCGAGTTGACTGCATGTTGTCTGGATACTAGAACTACTCTAGAACGACAGGCTGAAAATCGGAACTGGGGATCTCCCGGGTTCCCGGATCATTGCTTCCGGGTCACCTGCATGGACGATTCTCGAAAAAAATAAAAAAGGGCCCGCTGAAGCTGACCAGCGAGCCCCGGAGCCAGAGAGACACCAAACAGTGGAGAACAACCAACACCACACCCGCGAAGGAGGGGCTGCCCTTTTCCCTCCCTCGCCGGCGCTACGTTGAGTATGGACCCAAGCGGCGAAACAGCCAAGTGGAATAGGTTCTAGGAATAGGGAAACTCCTTAGTCCAGTACGGTATAGACCTGTAACGCCCGCTGCACCTCAATTCACAAATTCTTGGCAGTTTGATTGCAATTCGGTTCAGCGAGAGGCCGTACGCTGAAACCAGCAAGTGGAGCACTTGATTAACGGGAGGTCGTCTAACGGCAGGACCGCAGACACTGCATCTGCGTATTAGGGTTCGAATCCCTGCCTCCCTGCCAATTCGTCCGCTGGCGGCCTCGCCATCCGTTCCGGCGCGGCATCGATTTTTCTCACTTAGTGCCTTCCATTGGAATTTCTTCCCGTTCGGGCCGGTCAACGTTCGCTATCAGGCTTGCTGGAGAGATTCGCGGTTCACCTGCACTCCGTGCGCTCGAGTTTTTCCCCCCTCGATCAGCGACTTCAATCTGACCATGTCGTCGTCTATTTCGGACTTCGGATCGGCGCCGAATAACGCGGCAACGTAGTGTCCGAGTACTCCGGCGGGCGGCTTGTACCACATATGGATCGACGTTCGCGTGCCGCCGTCCGAGTTTGGATCGAAGCGAACGATTCCTTCGGTATCGATCCCGGATCCGGGAAGACTTCGCCACGCCAGAAGCTGGTTGGGAATGCATTGGGTGATTTCAGCATCCCAGGATATGGCTAACCCTCCGGGCCCTTGCGCAAGCCAGTGGGACTTGCCGTTTCCGAGATCGCGAACCTCTTTGAGGTGCGACATGAAGCGCGGTAGCTTTTCGTAATCCGACCAGAACCGGAACACTTCTTCGACGGGCGCCTGGATGTGAATACACTTGTCCAGTTCTACGGCATGTGTTCCGTCGCCAATACCGACGAGATGCCGTAATTGGCGATTGCAGACTGCGCGGCCCAGCAACGCAGCGCCCGCCAGACCGCTTCCCGCCGCGAGTACGCCTTCTTTACGCGACGCGTAGGACAGGAGCCCCGCGCCCAATGCGCCAACCAGCACACGTAGAGCGGGCGTCCAATTCTGCTGCATCAACTCAGACCGGCTTTCGCGTCTGGTGCCTCCTTGCAAGCTCGAGATATGCTCGGCTGACTCGTGCACCCGCAGTTGTTCCTCGACGTTTGTTACTCCTGGTACGGCTCTCACGCACCTGACCAGATGGCGGAGCTCGCTTTGGAGGACATCGCCCTCTAGCAGGATCTTTCCATCCTCGGCACTCACGCAAATCGCGCGAGGATGGCTCACCAGCCGTCCCAGCTTAGATCTGACCCGTTCAACGAGGAGCTGGTCGTGGGTTCGATGGTTTCGAAAGATTGCCTGAATCGCGCTCCCGGCGCCTCGCGCGCGGTTCACCGCGTCCCGCTCGGCCTTATCCAGCAATCCCGCGAAATCGTGCCACATCCGTACGGATCGATCCTGCGCGACGGCTCTGCGCCGTTTGCCACGATCGGGATCCGAGAAATACATAGCAACCGCCCCGGCTGCAAAGCCGGAGATTGCTGTTCTCACAGTATTCATGGGTTGTTCCCCCATGCTCTTCGAGAACGCCGCGTTAAAAAGCGTTACGATTTTTCACGAACTTCTTCGGGGCCCGCGCAGTCAACGCGGAATCGGTCGTCCGGGAATGCGCTTAGCTCGCTTCGGCCATTGTCCGCGCACGCTGCCACTGCAGCTTATCCCGGTACTCCTCGTACAGGGTCGTAAACCCGGCCCACCAGTACCCGCACACGAATAGGACCAAAAACGGAATCGCAAAAAAGTTCAGCGTTTGGATAGCAAACTCAACCATGAACACGAAATATCCGCCGATGGCGATCTCGACGTAAGGCAGCCACCCGCTCTTTCTTCTGTAAGCCGCGGAATGGATTTTCCTCTTTTCCTTTCCAATGGCATACTTTGCCGTGCGCGCGAAACTCGACTCAATTCCGAATAGGGCCTCTAATACTCCTTTGCTGTTGCTGACCGTCAGCGCGACGCCGGCCGCCATGAGCATGGGAAGAAATGCGATCGATTTCCACCAGTTCCTCGGGTACAATTCTCGCTGCGCGTACAGATAGAACGCCGATATGGACCAGAATGATGCGATGATGAGCGGCAGATCGATCGTCACCATCTGAAAAACGCCCATGTAGAACCGTACAATCATTACCGGCAACATCAGCAACGAAACGGCGATCATGAGTGGGTACGAGATATTCGGCGTTAGGTGCAGGAAGGCCTCTGCTTTCACCCGCCAGGGCAGATCGGCCTTGAAGATCCGCGGCAGAAGTTTTTTCGCTACTTGCGTCAGGCCTTTTGCCCAGCGCGCCTGCTGCACCTGGAACCCATAGGTCTCAATCGGCAATTCGGAGGGGCAGTCCAGGCCTGGCACATAAACAAAGCGCCAGCCTTTCAGTTGCGCCCGGTAACTGAGGTCGGAATCCTCCGTCAGCGTCTCGTGCTGCCAGCCTCCGGCATCCTCAATCATGCTGCGCCGCAGGATCCCCGCCGTACCGTTGAAGTTAAAAAACAGCCCCGATCCGCAGCGCGCGCCATGCTCCAGGACGAAATGCCCGTCGAGCAGCATCGCCTCCACCTGGGTCAGGATGCTGAACTCCTTGTTGAGATAACTCCAGCGAGTTTGCACAACCCCGACCTGCGGATCCGTGAAGAAATGCACAGTGCGCATCAGAAAATCGGACGGGGGAAGAAAATCCGCGTCGAAAATCGCGATGAACTCGCCGGTCGCCGTCGCCAGCCCTTCTTGCAGCGCCCCTGCCTTGAATCCACACCGGTTCTCGCGATGCCGGTATTCGACCGGAAACCCGGCCGCCCGATAGGCGTTGCACAGGCGCTCCGTATAGGGGTGCGTCTCGTCGCTCGAGTCGTCAAGAACCTGAATTTGCAGGAGTTCTTGTGGATACTCGATCTTGCTGACTTCCTCGAGCAACCGCTCCACCACGAAGCGCTCGTTATACAAAGGCAACTGGAGGGTCACCTTCGGCAGCCGCTCGAATCGTTGCGCCGCCTCCTGCGGGAGGTTCTTGCGGTATTTCCGGTACCGCCGCATCGTCTCGTAGCGGTGCAGCCCGTATACCGAGAGGATCGCAAGAATCCCGAAGTAGGGTATCAGCAGGCCCCAATCGAATGGCGATAACCGGTAAATCCCCGAAAACGAGTCGTCGAAAAGCCCGTTCATCACACGCGAGCCGAGCGTCGGCTGTGCAAAAAGAAACGCCAGAAGAGCGGTCAATAAGATCATTGGCGGTTGTCGAGCTCAGGCCGTAGAGTTCTCATTTCTTTCGACTCAGTTTATCGTGTTTTCTATACCTTACCGAATTCTCCACCCCGACTCTCCCCATGTAACAGTACTGCAACAGGGGCACGCAGTCCTGTTAAGTTGTTGATTTTTCGTGATCGGGCTTGAATCCACGCTCGTTTGGCGTATCATTCAACATAAGCGCGCCGCAGGACGAATCGATGCGAGACCACATACGAATCCTTGCCATTCTGAATATCATCATGGGCGGTCTGGTTGCCCTTTTGGGCTGTTTAATCCTCCTGCTGGCGGGCGGCGCGGCTACTTTTCTGGGAGCGGCGATCGCGAGTGGGGAGAGCAACCCTTCCCATGCGGCTCTGACGGCGCCAATTATCGCAGCTATTGGCCTGGCGATCGCGGTTTTCTTTTTTCTGCTGTCACTGCCCTCCATTATTGGAGGTTGGGGACTGCTCCACTACAAATCCTGGTCTCGCGTCCTCATGATTGTTGTATCTGTTCTGCACCTGTTCCATGTGCCGCTCGGCACGGCTCTCGGCGTCTACGGCCTGTGGGTCCTGCTTAGTGAGGAGGGCCGCCGCATTCTGGAGAGCGGCGGAACTTATGTTCTTCAGCCCGCATATCCTGGTTATCCGCAGCGGCCCGCCGTTTAGCCCGGCTAGGGCTGGCTAAGTCAGTCCCGACGCGCTCTCATTCAAAATTTCTCGTACTCGCGAGAAAATATCGCGCAGCATCCCCGCAGTGAGCTTTCCCGTAGATGTATTTTGCTGGCTCGGATGGTACGAAGCCAAAACAAGCGGGCCTCCTTCATGGGTCATGTACTCGGCCCCATGCGCGAAGCGAAAGGCCGCGCGCGATTTGACTTTCCCAAGATCCTGCAGGATAGAAAGATACGAGTCCAGCCCGATCCCGCCCAGCGCCACGACCACTTTGACGTTCCCGAGCTGTCCCAGCTCACGGACCAGAAAGGGGCGGCACGTCTGGATCTCCTGCCGGAGCGGTTTGTTATTGGGCGGGACGCAACGTACCGGAGCAGTGATGTACGCATCCTGAAGCCGCAGCCCGTCTTCGCGCGAGAGACTCTGTGGTTGATTCGCGAATCCGGTCTCCCACAACGCGCGGTACAGGAACTCGCCCGACCGGTCGCCGGTAAACATTCTCCCAGTTCGATTCGCTCCGTGAGCGCCCGGCGCGAGACCTACAATGCACAGCCGCGCCGCGGGATCCCCGAATCCGGGCACAGGCCGGCTCCAGTACTGCTCGCCGCGATAGGCACGCCTTTGGATCCGGCCAATTTCTTCACGATGCGCGACCAACCGCGGGCACCGCCTGCAATTGACGATCTCCTGGTTGAGAACACGCAGTCCCGTTTTTGCCGCATCCGGATCGAAATTCGAGACCATCGAAAACGGAAGGATAACGCGCCCCGCGTACGGCGCCCCGCGTACGGCGCCCCGCGACCGGTTTAAATCGCCTTCGCCAGCGGTTCTTGCACAGAAGCGAAATGCGGCGCAGGACCCTTCCGGAAACGCTGCAGCGAGTTCGCAAGCGCGTGCAGCGAGGAGCGTGACAGATCCGGCGTCGCCGGCGCGCTAAACATCGGGAGGATACCGGCGAAAACATCCACCAGGTTCGGGTCGCGCCATCCTTTTGCGGCTTCTTCCCGCATGACGCGCAGCGCTTCCGCGGGCGGAAAAGCGCGTTTATATGGACGCGACGTCGTCAGGGCATCGTAGATGTCGGCTAACTGGAGAATGCGCGCCAGCAATGGAATCTGCTCGCCCCTCAAAGCATCGGGATACCCGGTTCCGTCCCACTTCTCGTGATGATGGCGAATGACCGGGAGGACGGCTGCCAATGAGCGCATGCCGCCGCAGATCCGCTCGCCGCGTTCGGCGTGCGTCTTCATCGTCTCCCACTCTTCGGGAGTGAGCGGGCCCGGCTTGAACAATACACTATCGGGAATCGCTACTTTCCCCACATCGTGTAAGTAGCCGGCGCGGTGCAGGGTCAGAAGGTCGCTGCCCGGCAGATCCAGCGCAAGGCCCATCGCGGAGGCCATCGCCGCCAGACGGTGGCAGTGCTGGCCAAGATCGGGATCTCGCTCTTCTACCGATTGCGCCAGCGAAAAGAGTACCGTTTCCGAATCGTCAAGAGAATCGATAATCGCCTTTTGGCGCAGTTTCGCCTCAACACGCGCGCGCAAAGCTTTCTCGCGCAGCGGCGCGACCAGGAATTCGTCGGCCCCTGCTTCAATCGCCCGTACCTCCGCTTCCAGATCGTCTTGCGGGGCGACCACAAGAATCGGTAGGAACTCCGTCGCACTCGCCTTCCTGAGCACTCGACAGAACTCGATCGCGCCCATCTCCGGCACCATCAGGTCAACCAGAACAAGCTCGATACCGCACGTCGAAATTGCGCCAATCGCCTCTGCCGTAGTGCGTGCCTCGGTCACCTGGTGCCCGTATGGATTGAGTACGTTTCTCATCCACGCACGACTCTTTGCGGAGGCATCTACGATCAGGATCTTACCGCACACAGGTCCCGCTCCGGCGGCATCGAGCGGCGCGGAGTGCCAGGCCATGCCTGTCGCCATCCTTGCCTGAACATTGGTGCAATCGAATCCCATCCGGCCTGCGCTCTGTCTTTCTATCGACCTAAGTGTTAAGCACCTTGAGAAAATCTGCGTGAATCGGAGGGGCGAAGTGGCCTTCGGGTACTAGGCCATTGCCCTATGCTTTTTTTTAGCTGGAATATCCGGAGGAGATCATGGTTTGCGTGATTAAATTAAGTGTGAGGCGCGTGATCACGGACGCCTCCCATCGGCATCCCACGTTTGGAAGGAGTTGTTCTGCTGAACACGAAAGTCACCCCCATCGCCGCCGCGCCCGTACGCGAACCGGCGGACCGCTGGACTACCACCGATGCTGCCGAGCTTTACGATGTAGCGAATTGGGGGAAGGGCTACTTCTCGGTAGGCGAAAACGGTCACCTCTTCGTTCACCCCGCTAAAGAAGCAACCCGTAGCATCGACCTCAAGCAGCTCGTCGATACATTGCAGTGGCGTGGCATTTCACTGCCTATCCTGATCCGCTTTGCCGACATTATCAAGCATCGCCTCGGCGAAATGCACCAGGCCTTCGACACCTCAATCCGCGAACACGGGTATCAGGGCGGTTACTGCTGCGTATATCCAATTAAAGTCAACCAGCAGCGCCAGGTCGTAGAGGAGGTTTTCCATTTTGGCCGTGCCTACCGGTTCGGACTCGAGGCCGGCTCCAAGCCGGAACTGCTCGCGGTGCTTGCCATTGCCGATAACGAGACGCCCATTATCTGCAATGGCTTCAAAGACGACGAGTACATCGAGATGGTGATGCTCGCCAAGAAAATCGGCCGCCGCATTACGCCTGTTGTCGAAAAATTCACCGAGCTGGAATTGATTGTCCGGCATGCGGAATTGGTCGGAGTCAAGCCGACCATCGGGCTCCGTGTGAAGCTTGCCAGCCGTGGCTCCGGACGGTGGAAATCATCCGGCGGGTATCGCTCGAAATTTGGCCTCACCGTGAGCGAAGCTCTCAAGGCGGTGGAATTTCTGAGAGAGCGCGGCATGGAGGATTGCCTCGAACTCCTGCATTTCCACCTAGGCAGCCAAATAACAAATATTCGCCAGATCAAAGGCGCGGTGATCGAGGCGGCCCGCATTTATGTCGATCTGAAAAAGATGGGCACCGGCCTGATCTATCTCGATGTGGGCGGTGGCCTCGGTATCGACTACGACGGCTCACAAACTGACTTCGAGTCGAGTGTGAACTACACGCTGGAGGAATACGCCCGCGACGTTGTCTACCACATCCAGAACATTTGTGATGAAGGTGAAATTCCGCACCCGACCATCATTTCCGAGAGCGGCCGCGCTGTAGCCGCTTATCACAGCCTGCTCGTGTTCAACGTCCTGGGCGTGAGCGGGTTCGGCGAGGAGGATCTTCCATCCAGCCTTCCCGAAGACGCCGAGCAACCACTCATCGATCTCTTCGAAGCCCATCGCTCCATCAACAAAAAGAATCTCCTGGAGGGCTATCACGATGCCCAGCAGGCGCTCGATTCAGCCCTGAATCTCTTCAGCCTCGGCTATCTCACTTTGCAGCAGCGCAGCCTCGCGGAAAACTTCTATTGGGCCATCTGCCGGAAGATACTCAAGCTGGCGAGCGAGCTTGAGTACTTCCCTGAGGAATTGGAGGGTCTCAACGGCCTGCTGTCCGACACCTATTTCTGCAATTTCTCTCTTTTCCAGAGTATGCCGGACAGCTGGGCTGTGAAACAGTTGTTCCCGATTATGCCCATCCATCGTTTGGAAGAGCCGCCCACGCGGCATGCCGTCCTGGGCGACATCTCCTGCGATTCAGACGGCAAGGTGGACCAGTTCATAGACCGCCGGGACGTAAAGAAAACCCTTCCACTCCACCCCTTCGCCGGCAACACATATATCCTGGGCGCGTTCCTGTTGGGCGCATACCAGGAGATATTGGGCGATCTGCATAACCTGTTCGGCGATACCAATGCCGTGCACGTGAGCCTGGACGGAAGCGGAGATGTGATCCTCGAAACGGTTGTTCAGGGCGACACCGTCCGCGAAGTGCTCGATTACGTTCAATACAACTCGCAGACCCTGCTCGACGAGTTCCGCAAGGACGTTGAGCTGGCCGTTCGCGAGCAGCGCATCGGCTATGAGGAGGCCGGCCGTTTGCTCAAGTTCTACGAGGAAGGGCTGCAAGGGTACACTTACCTGGAGCAGTAGGGGCTGTGCCGGAGCACGACCTCCGCGTCGTCCTCGTTGCGCCGCGTAACCCGCTGAACATCGGCGCGGCGGCTCGCGCCATGAGCAATTTCGGCTTCACGTACCTACGCCTGGTGAAGCCCTACGATGTCGCGTTCCAGGAGGCCCGCTCGGCCGTTCGATCACGTTACATTCTGGAGCAGGCTCAAGTCTTCGAGACCCTTTCGGACGCTCTTGCGGATTGCGCGCTGGTCGTTGGCACGACCGCGGTCGGGCACCGCGATCTACATGTTCCGCTGTACCGCCTGGAACCGGCAGGCCAGATGATGCTCGAGCATCTCGCCTCCGGTAATGTTGCCCTGCTCTTCGGTTCTGAAAAGTTCGGACTCTCGAATGAAGATATGAGCCATTGCCACTGGCTGCTTCGCATTCCGACCCGCGAAGAGCACGGCTCCATGAATCTCGGGCAGGCGGTTGCCATCTGCTTATATGAACTGCGCCGCAGCGGCGCGGCTGCTGCACAGCGCTTCGAGCCGCCGCAGCGGGCATCGTCGGGCGATTACGAGCAGATCACGACGCTTCTATTCGATGTTCTTGCCCGCTCCGGCTATGTCAACGAGCGGACATCGCAATCGACTGAGCTCAAAATCCGCCGCCTTGTCCGGCGGCTACGGCTGCCGGCGAGTGATATCGAAACGTGGCTCGGGATTCTAAGGCAGGTTTTGTGGAGGGTGAAACAGGCTGATATTCCGCCGTCGGCAGAGCCGCAACTGTAAGCGCGCGGCTAGAAGCAATCCCAACCCGCCCAACAACAGCAATCCGGATGGCTCCGGCGCAACAGCATCAACCGGCGCCGTTGAGATTTCCAGGTTATCCATCGTATATGACTGTCCATAGCAGGCGCACGGCGGCCCGTCCGTTCCCCAGCTAATCGTCAGGCTTGTCAATGGACTCGATGAGATGAAGCCGTAGAAACCCGCAAATTCCCGTGTTTGCCCATTGTTCACATATGGGAGCACTGCGTTCGGCATAGAAAGATTTAAGCCGCTGAAGAACTCCAGACCGTCCAGGACGTCCATCTGGAAGTCCGCGCCGAAGGCATATATTGGCTGGCTGAACGTCCAAACGGTGTAGCCGTATTTCGGAATGCTGTCCGTCCACACTCCGCCGCTGAATTGGCCTGGCCCGGAGTACAAGCCGTTATAGCTGATGTAGGACGCAACCGCTACGCCGGAGAGCGATACGGAATTGCTGTCGAAGTTGTCCTTCAGCAATGAGCCGCCAGCCACGGCACTTTCCCACGCGGCGTGATCATAGTATTCACCTGTTACCGAATTAGCAAACAAAGGTACACAGAGACTGCATGCACCAACTGCAAAAACAAGAATCTTTCGCATGAGGATGGCGTCGGCCGCCATCTCAACGTATCGGCAGCGTCAGGCGTGCGGCAATCCCTTGATGTACTAAGTACCGAAAAACTGCCTAGTCCGGCGTTCTTGATCGGTATACTCTGCGCGAACTCCAGGGCCACTCCGTCCGTATTCCTCTTTGAACACCAAACATGCCTGATCCTTACAGAATCATCGGCTGGGCGTGGACAACAGTCGCCATCGTGTGGCTTGCGGCCAGCTTCACATCGAAACGCACAGTTCGACGGCAGGCGCCGGGTTCTCGTCTTTTGCAACTCCTGTTGGGCGCTTTTGCCGCGTTGTTGATCTTGGGCAAGGGGCCCTGGAAGGTGGCACTCTCGCGGCAAATCGTCTCTCAATCTCTACCTGCCGCGGATCTGGGGCTGATTCTAACCTTAGTTGGCCTGGCCTTTGCATTGTGGGCACGCTTCGTGCTCGGCAGAAACTGGAGTGGAACGGTCACCATCAAGCGCGATCATGAGTTGGTGCGCTCTGGCCCCTACGCGATCGTCCGGCATCCCATTTATTCAGGTTTCTTACTGGCTCTTTTGGGCACTGCGATTGCCCGCGGCAACCTCGGTGCATTTGCCGGATTCGCAGTGGCAGCTCTCACTCTCCGCTTGAAAGCAACTAGCGAAGAGTCGTTCATGGTAGAGCAGTTCGGCCCGCAATACGCACTCTATAAGCGCAATGTCAAGGCGCTGGTCCCGTTTGTCTGGTGAAGCCCAGGGATCTTCGTGGGCAGATGTCTCGTCTGCGCTGGGTTCCGTAAGCCGCATCTTTTACTCACACCGTCGGGCTCAACTTCCGACCGTCGCTTGAATCATCTTCGCGAGCTCCGCAATTGTCGCGTCGAAATACAAACCTCTTCGATCGAGTAGCGAAACACCCTGATAGGTGAGCAGCGCATCAATATGTGGCTCCAATTGCTGCGAGGCGTCGGGGAATTTGAAATCTTCTTGTAACACCGGCACCATCGGTTTTGCGTAGTGCCAGGCGAGCCGGATCTCCTCCCGCACCCAGGCGGATTCAAGCGTGTTCCCCGCAAGAAGGCACACGAAAACGTCGCACTCCTGAATTGCTTTTTCAAGCCATGCCGGAAAGCGAACGACGTTATCGCGCCGCTGGGTATCGACGAAAACTGAAAGCCCCCGTTGCTGCAATTCTCGCGAGAACAAGGCCGCCCATCCCGCTGCCGCATCCCGGCGATAACTTAGGAAGATTTCCGGCTGACCGGATTTCCTGTGCCCGCCCGTGAGGCAGCTCTGAAAAGCCGCCGAGAATTCGTGTAGCGACGGATACCGATCCGCGGCTTTCACGGCCATGGCTCGCGCGATTACTGTGGATACCGGCTCAGGAACTCCGGCATTGCCTTGGCGTGAGGCCTCCTGGTGAACCGGTGCTGCTCCGCGCGCGAAGTTTCGCTGTCGTGTTTCTGGATCTTGCTGCCCTTCATACGGTCTCAGGCCCGTCAAGCCGTAATACGCCAGAGCACCCAGCGCATATTGATCCGTGGCGTGCGTGGGCTCCAAGCCTTCCCACTGCTCCGGCGCCATAAAATCCGGAGTCCCTAGAAACAACCGGCGTGTCGTATCCTTTGGAGACGTTGCGATCGTAAAATCCGTCAAGTAGGGTTTGCCTTCTTCATCGAAAATAATTGAGTTGCTCTTCAATCCGCTGTGGACAATTCCGTTGCGATGCGCATACTCGAGGGCGTCTGCAACGGGATTGAGCCAGGCAATCACTTCCGCCGGCGACAAGAACTTACTAGCGGCAATCCTCCCCGCAAGGCTTCCGCCCTGCATATATTCCATGCAGACGTAGTTCGCTTCCAGTTTCTTACCACCGGGGGCATCGATAGAGGCCAGACCGAAATCGAGGACATTTGCGATGTGCGGATGTCGCAGCCGCGCCGCCATCTCGGCCTCCCGATTGAATTGCTCCAGGTACCCGGGATAGCCCGCCAGCGCTGGAGACAGGATCTTGGCCGCGACATTGCGCGGAAGGCGCAAATCCTCTGCCCTATAGAGCGAGCTTTTGCTGCTGCTGCGCAGGAGCTCGGCTAGCTTGTATCGGCCGTCAATAACACATCCGGTAAGATCGGGAAGCTCCCAAAGCTCTAAAGAGACGAAAGTCAGAGCCGTTGAACTGCTGAAACGAATCACGGACCCGAAGAGCAGGACCTCGTCGCTGTTTCCGAGAGCGCGCCCGTTCAGCCACGTATGGTTTCGGCTGCCGAGATCGCGAAGTATGTAGGCACCCTCTGCCCAATCGATGCAACACTGCTTTCGGGAAAGGACTGGCTCCGATGGTATGGAAAGATCCACTTCCGTCGAGCGGCCAATCACAAACGGGACGCTCGAGATCGCCACGGATTTGCCGTTCCATTCCGGATCAGCGCAGGCTGTAAAGCTCAAGCTGACGCGGGGCCGGTGCGAAGAGTCGGCTTGCGCCGGAATAGCAGATATCGGCGAGGGCGGCGGAGAGATCTCCTGCACGGGATTGCCCGTAGGTGCTTGAAAGATTCTTGTGGACTCGCCGCCTGTCTCGACGGCCGCGCTTTCTGTCAATTCCTGGCGCCGCTCGGACAATTGCGGCGTTACAGGGGATTGATGTTCGGAATCCGATTGCAATAGCTGCGTGGGCGGTCCGATGAATGTGCGCGTGACATCCCGCGAAGCCTGTTGCAGCGCCTTCGCGGGCTGGGAAGGGGCTGTCTTCGGGCGATCTTCCGGCGCAGCCTCGCTCGGCGATCCCGGTATTTTCTGCTCCTCCGATTCGCTTCTCGGTTTCAGTAGCCCGCCCAGCCGGCCCAACATGCGGTTGAAGATGCTCTCGCTTCGTGGCATCGGACCCGCGCGCTCAATACTGCTCGGAAATGCGGCATCGGCAAATGCTCCCGCCGTTGCGAACCGGTCTTCGGGCTTCTTGGCAAGAGCCCTTGTTACTGCCTCTGCAGTCTGCCGTGGGACATCTGCGCGCAAGCTGGTCAACACTGGCGGCGGCTCGTGCACCTGCGCGTACATCATCGCGAAATCGGTATCGCGCTCGAACGGCGGCTTGCCCGAAAGCATCTCGAAGGCCGTGAGGCCCAGCGCGTAAATGTCCGCGCGATGATCGACTTTCTGACCCAGCGCAGTTTCCGGCGCGATGTACATCGGTGTGCCGAGGACCATCCCCGGGCGGGTGTCCGCGGTACGATCGCCCTGCAATTTCGCAATTCCGAAATCCATTAGAATGACGCGCCCGGAACTGTCGATTAGGATATTGGACGGCTTTACGTCGCGGTGAATTAAACCCTGACCGTGTGCGTAATCCAGAGCCCCGGCAACGGCGTGGATGATTCGTGCGGTTTCGCCGATCGGCAAAGGTCCTTTCTTGATCAGGCTGACAAGGTTTTCGCCGTCCACGAGCGGCGTCAGCAGATTCAGGCCGTTGTTGTCCTCGAAAATATCGAAGACGCCCAGAATATTCGGATGGTCGAGCGCAGCCAGTGCGCGTCCTTCGCGTAGAAACCTTTCGAGGAGAGCAGGATCGCTAAACTTAGCGTGCAGCGTCTTTAGAGCCAGCCGGCGCTGCAACAACTCGTCATAGACCTCATAGACGGAGCCCATGCCGCCCTCGCCCAAGGTCCGGACGATCCGGAAGCGGTCTTTGAATAGAGCGCCTTCCTTCGACATGCCTCAACGCCAGTGCTGGTGAGTCTAACATGATCATGACTACGAGAAAAAAGGAGACAGACATGCAATACCGGCTTTTGGGCAACAGCGGACTTCGAGTATCGGAGGCGGCGCTCGGCGCCATGACCTTCGGTGAGGATTGGGGTTGGGGCGCTGGAAAGGAGGAGGCGCGAGAGCTCTACAACGCCTTCCGTGAGGCGGGATTAAGAAAACTCGACGAGGCGAGCCGGATCGAACTTGGGTTCCCGCACGATTTCTACGCCAAGGACTTAGTCCGCGGATTTCTTTACGGCGGCATGCGCGATGCTCTGGCTATGCGTGCACCGCGCCAAAGGTGCAGATCACTCCTGCTTGACCTTTGATCTAAGCATCGCGATCTATTTAGCTGTGCTCAAGCCTGCTGCCGGAGAACAGCATCGCCAGTTTCCAATGGCAAGCTGGGATCAGCTCCCCACTCCGTCATCGATCCATCGTATACGGCAACGTTTTTGGCTCCTAATAGAGTGAGTAAGAATGCATCGCTGGATGCGGCAATTCCTCCACCACAGTACGTAATCACCCTACTTTTCCCCAGAGCTCCTACAGCCGCGAATTTGCGCCTCAGTTCTTCGTCCGGAAGATACGCACTTGTGCTTGGATCGACCACGCCCAGAAATGACACGTTGACACTCGAGGGAATGCGCCCTGCCCGACCATACTTAACCGGACCTCGGCCCGCGTATTCATCCTCGTCCAGGGCATTTACAATACACGTTTGTTGTGCTCCGATGGAGGCGAACACATCGTCCTTCGTCGCGATGAGCTCGGGCCGTGAGGCGGGCACGAATCGAGCCGCGGCGTAAGTTGCTGGCTTGGTCGAAGTGGGACGCCCTTCCAGGGTCCATTTTTTCCACCCGCCATTGAGGACAGCCGCATTTTCGAAACCGAAGGCTCTTAACATCCACCAAACGCGCGCTGCCCAGATGTTCAGCATGCGGTCGTACAGCACGACCCGGATCCCCTCCCCAACACCGTGTCTGGACATGGCTTCAGCAAATTGCTTCGCTGTGGGCATGGGGAACATAAAGCGCTTATTATTGACATCCGTCAGTTCACTGACTAAATCAACATAAACACTTCCCGGAATGTGGCCTTTTTCGTAATCCTCACGGCCAGGGACAATCTCAACTCTTCTGCTCGAACTCTCCTCGAAGTAGTTGGGCAGGTAAACAGTGCAGTCAAGAAGACGGAGATCGGGATCGTCTAGGTGTTCTTGGAGCCAATCGGTCTCGACCAAGTATTTGGAGTTCTGAAACGGCATAAACCTCCCGGTCCGGTTGAGGGCGCGAGATTACCGCGTGCGATGGTGCGCAAGCCAAAATCAGTCGCCACTCTCGTGGTTTGCAATGGTATCAGAATTCGGGGCTGAATGAGCACAGTGGACCTGCCGCGCTGCCGCTCACATTGCGCTGCAAGGGGCGACGGCGCAAGTCAGCAGCTTGAATGATCGACGCTCACCAGAGTAGATTGTCATGGAAGAGGAGATTGTCATGAACGGATTTGAGCAGAAACGCCGATCGTTCCTCTTGAGATCGGGGGCCATCGGCATCGGTCAGGTGTTGCTGCAAGGTTTCGCCGAAGCTCGGGTTCCGGCGCTGCGAGGGTTTGTGCTCGGCAGCAGCGAAGGTGAACATCTGGTTCATTTTCGTGACCACGGCAATATCTGGATCAAAGTCGGCTTGGCCACAGGCTCGGACAATCTGGCACTAGGGACGCAGCAAGTGAAACTCGGTGCAGGCATACCGATCCATCGGCATCTCCAGATGGAAGAAGCCTTTTACGTTCTGGATGGCAGCGGAACTGTCATACTCAACGACGTACATCACGCGTTTGAGCGAGGCGGAACGATCTTCATCCCAAGAAACACTTGGCATGGATTTGCAAATCCCGACCACGAACTAATCCTGCTCTGGCTTGTTTCGCCTGCTGGTCTAGATGGCTTTTTCCGAGATACCTGTAGTCCACCCGGCGTACCGCCAAAGCAGTTCACTCCGGAGCAAATCAAGGAGATCGCCCGGAAGTACGCGACGGAATTCAGATAATTCCCGTTGTGCCCCTGGCCGATGGCTAAACGAGCCGTAGCAACCCATATATACTGAAAAGCTATCCCAAAGCCCTGAAGAACCCGTCATGTTACCCGCCTACATATCGAAGACTTCGCCCAATCCGGCTTCGAACCGCGCGCCTTGGTACAAGAACACGGCTCCCACTTACGCCGGTGTTTTCCTTTGGATCGTTTTCTACCGTGAAATCGCTTCCGGCACACTCGACCGTGCAAGCTTGGGCATATGTCTCGCAGGGCTCATCCTGGCGGGTGTCATCAGCTACGCGCTCTTCTACCGGATCCCGGCCACTCTCGGCATGCGCACCGGACTTCCGCTGTACGTAGTTGGCAGTTCTACGTTCGGCACGCAAGGAGGATACATCATGCCGGGAATCCTGATGGGCGTTCTTCAGGTCGGTTGGATGTCGGTGAACACGTTCGTTGCAACCACCTTCATTCTTACAGCATTCGGATCCAAGGCAAATCCCAGCGCGTTGGCTGGAATCCTGATTGCGTCCGCTTGGGCGCTGGGACTAGGTTATGTCGGGGCGAAGGGCATTCAATACGTCGCGAAGTTCGCTACATTCTTGAACTTCGTTCCATTGTTGATGATTCTGGTCGTGTGCGCGAAAAACGCAGGCGGTGCCGCGCAATACATTCCGCCCCAGTCCAGCCCTTATCTGGGGCTAACGACGTTGATTCAGATCGTTGTGGGCTTTTTCGCCACGGCGGGTGCAGCGGGTGTCGACTTTGGCATGAATAGCCGGGATGACCATGATGTTCGCTGGGGTGGGCTTGTCGGAATTTTCTTGCCAATTGTGATTGCCGGCGGATTACCGTTGATCTCTATCGCGGGTGCGCACGTGCTGTACGGAGTAGGAGATTTCCAATTCGATTCCGCGATTGCCCAAACCGGCGGCTTCGCTTCCATCGCCTTCTTTCTGTTCGCAATTGCTTCGGTTGCTCCCATGTGCTTCTCTTCTTTCATTGCCGGCAATAGCCTCGCCACAATGATCAAAGGAGTATCGCGTTTGACATCCACCATGGTTGGCGCAGTCCTGGCGGCGCTGCTGGCCATCACCGGTGTCGCATCGAACCTCGTCGGACTGTTCACCATCATCGGCGCATCGTTCGGACCCATTTGCGGTGCCATGGCCGCTGATTACTGGTTATCCGGCAAGAAATGGGCAGGTCCGCGGGAAGGAGTAAACATAGCTGGCTATGGCGCGTGGGCGGTCGGGTTCGTTGTCGGAATTTTGCCATTCCTCCCCATTTCGCCTGAGTTCAAAGAATATCTGCAGCCTGCCGCGGTTTACAGCTTCGTAGTCGGCTTTGTGGTTTATGCCATTCTTGCCAAAGCCGGTCTGCAGCCCAAAGCTGTGGACGTGCCTGACACCGGCAGCGAACGGCTCCGCGCCAGCGTCTGATCTCATTCGCGAGTATTGGGGAAACCCTCCACTACTTAGCGGCACTCTTGGACGAAAGCGTTAAGTACGAGATGGCGGCACCGCGGCAAATTCGTTACCACCCGGCTGGTTCGGCGGCAGCTTGCGCCGCTTCGCGGCCGGTCAGATCAGGTCTCCATCGATTTGCCACAATTCGCATTCCGGTTATTTGATCGGCATCCTTCGAATCAGCCAGAGGAGCGGCGGTACGACGGTGACGTAGACGCGGACCGCGCTAGATTGGCATAAGCTGGAAAACAAACCCAAACAAAGAATCGGGCCAGGCGAATTAAGTGGCTCGCACTGCTGGTAGGAAGTCTGACTCTATGCAAAAAATCACTCCGCATCTGTGGTTCGATAAGCAGGCTCGGGAAGCAGCCGAGTTCTATGTTTCTTTGTTCCCTGACTCCAGGATCTCCAACATCACGACCATATCGGACACGCCGTCGGGCGACTGCGAAATCGTGTCCTTCGATCTCGCAGGACAGCCGTTCATGGCGATCAGTGCTGGGCCCTTGTTCAAGTTCAATCCGTCGATATCCTTCCACATCAAGTGCGGCACGAAAGAGGAAGTTGACGGGATGTGGGGAAGACTATCTCCGGGAGGGAAGGTCCTGATGCCTCTCGATACGTATCCGTTCAGCGAACGGTACGGGTGGCTCGAAGATACATACGGCCTTTCCTGGCAGGTGATTCATTCCGGCGAACGCTCCGTCCATCAAAAATTCACTCCGGTGCTGATGTTCGTGGGCGACGTCTGCGGTAAGGCCGAAGAAGCGATCAATTTCTACGTATCGGTGTTCAAGAGCGCACCTGGTGGCGCAAAGGCTGCGAACACGAGAGCGGACGTTCTCTCGCGCTATGGCAAAGGCGAGGAGCCGGACAAAGATGGGACCGTGCGGTACGCGCACTTCGCGCTTCTCGGCCAGGAGTTTGGTGCGATGGATTCTGCGCGCGAGCACAAATTCGCGTTCAACGAAGCGATTTCGTTTATCGTTCCCTGCGACACACAACAGGAGATCGATTACTTCTGGGGAAAGCTCTCGGCAGACAAGAAAGCGGAACAGTGTGGGTGGCTCAAGGACAAGTACGGCCTGTCATGGCAAATTACTCCGGCCCTCATGCAGGAACTCCTGGGCGGCAACGACAAAAAGCGAGTCGAGCGTGTAACCCAAGCCTTACTCAAGATGAAAAAGTTCGATATCAACGAACTCAAGCGGGCAGCCGCAGGCTGAGGCGGGTCCAGGCAATCCTTTCGAAATCCGGATACTTTTCCTCAGAAACGTTAGTTTCTTGCCGGGTATCCGTTTTGAAAGCTGACTAACGGAGATTTACGTCTTAAGATCGGCAAGCCAGCGTATCGCGCGTAAGCCGGGGAGAAAGCAGTACTCTCCACCGCGTGTGACCACGAAGCGCGGCAGGCCTTTCAATCGCATCCGGACCGGCCGTCGAGGCACATCGAAGATGCCAGTACCATCGCCAGAACCCGAAATAGGATCTTTCTCCGACGTTCCACCGAAGAATGCGCCGTTGTTCATCCATTCGGACTGGACAAACTCGAACTGGCGACCTAAGTTGGCACCGACAAACGCAAACATAATTCCCCGATCGACGCCATCGTCTTCCATAACGCCCGGAGGCAGCACCGGACCATAAGCGGTTCCGCGGCGGATCATGCGATGGATGCGCGCCACACCCGCTATATCCGCATCGCGCGGGTTCGTGCGCCGGATGTGCGAGCCGGGCGGGGTCTTGTAACCGATCGCATCGTCTGCCTTGAACAGGAAATCGTTATTGCGCCTCGGATCCAATCCGAGCGCCGCATCATCGTGCATCGGACACAACGCGAGGGGAGCGCCACTACGCCAGCGGCCCATCATCTTTGCCGCCAGGAGTTCCTCATCGTCGCGGTTTGACGAGTTTTCTTTCAGATATCGCCGGAATGCGGCAACACGCTGATGTAGCTTGCGGAACGCCACATAACTTCCATTGCGGCCCAAGATCTCCGGCTGCGGAATAGAAGGTGAATCGCTGATTTCGTCCGGATATCCAAGGACAAATTCGCCCGCCTTGAGCGGCCGTTCCTGCGGGTTGCTTCCGGGAATGCCGCTGCCTTCGATCGCGGGATGACTGATGCCATCCTTATACCCGAACTGTTCTTTCTCGTCGGGCGCCGCATGACAATCCTGTCGCCATATCGCCGTGATTCCCGATAACTGGTGGTACGCTTCGCGTGCGCGGTCGAGCGCCGCTTCAAGATGTTCCGTGTCCGGCGAAATGGCCGTGAGCACGACGTGGACGTCTGCCGACCCGAGCGGTGGTTCCCACTTCTCGGGACTGCTCTCGCTCACATCTACCAACACCTTCGCCCTTGCCGCCATTCCTTCCTGGAATTGCAGCGGGAAGCTATCGAGTGAAGCTTGGGGCACGCCGAGAACCTTGAGTCCCTGGAAGCTGAGACCGACACTCACCCACGAATCCCGCGCGGGGCTCTCCGGATGTGCGGCGGAAGCAACTACCGTACTTAGGCGGCGCATCAGCTCTCGTCCCGCATTACGGTCGTCAATGCGGAAGATAATGTACGTTGCCGCAAACGGTGTCGGGCGCGGACGCAGAACTCCGCTTTGGATATCGTCAAGTTCAAGTTCTGCCACGGTCAACACCTCCTTTTTTGCAGATCAGGTTTCCTTCAAAAACTGATTGAGCCGGAAAGCTGCACCGAGTACCCCTGGAATGTCGACCGATCGTGAAATTCTTTGAAGTACTTCAGGCCCAGGTTCGCCTTGTGCTTTGGAAATGCTGAGTTGACAGCGAAGCCAAGCGAGTTGACGGCGTAACGTTCTTGTGACGCGATCGCAGATACGGTGGGTCCGGTTTTGGCCGTGGTCTGTCGTTGCTCATACCCGACTACTCCAATCTGGAGATGAAGCGTCTTCGACAGCAGAACCGTTCGCATAAATGAGTAATCGAGATCGAATGTCTCTCCGGGGTGAATGCCGGTGCCCTCCTGTGTCGTGTGGAACTCATACATCTCGAATGTAGACAAAATGAGCTGCTTGCCAGGACTCAAGTAGAACGTCTGTCCTGAAGAGAGCGCATGCGTCCAATAACCGGAACCGACGTTATCGTTCCCGCCCGCCACGAATCGTCCCGTGGGAGCCAAAAACCCGTAGATAGCGCGTATCGAAATGCGTTCGCGATTCCAGCCGAGGATGAACGGCATGTAATAAGAATCGGCAAATCCTCCGCCGCCACTAACGCGCCCTGCGATATCGGAAGTGAGATTGTTCTTCGCGAATGGGAGGGTTGCCGCCGCGGAGAAAGCGGCGCCGCCCAGAAACTGCTGCTGATTAACCCAAGTGAGCGTGTTCATGTCCATGAGAACGTAGTTTTGCCCTGCCACCGGCAGCGTATTGCCGGCATCATCTTTCGCGTGGTCGCGAGAATAGAAAAGCAGTTGGTTGCCGTAAGTAAACCCTGGCCCCGGAGTCACTCCCGAATTCGTTGCGCTCATGCCCAGCGGGTAGACGCCGCGATTCTGTGCATTTGCCTGCATCGCGATAACGACGACGAAGATTGCAGGAAGACAATACCTGACCCGCATTTCTTGCCGGTTGGCTTCATCACTTCGTTGCGAGATTTGTCCAAAACCGTGCGAGGCTTTCATCCCCCCCGAACAGCGTTGTGAAGATGGTGGAGTCGGCCAGCAAGATGTCACCGGCGCGTTGCCCGTTAGGAGGCATCCAAAGAAACATGTTGAACTCGCGATTCCCTGCCTCGATAAACGGGTGCGGCTTTGAGGTGTCGATCGGCTGCCGGGCAAGGACATGGATAGCGGAGGCATCGTCAGTCGTGACGGCATAATGCGGCAGATGCATATGAAAAACAAACGTGCTGACACCTGCAAGCCAGCAGCGCCTATCCAGGTCGCGATTGGTGGAAAGCGGAACAGTGCGCGTCGTGCCCGGATGCGTTGCCGGCCGCAGACCGTACTGGTTTTCAACAGGCACGCCCAGTCCCTTCATGAGAGAACGTGTGTACTTACCGAAGCGCTGTTGCCGTGGAACGAGAGGATCGCCGTGATGCGCATATTCCATAGCTCGCTGCTTCAGGTCGGCAGAAACGCCCACATCGTGATGCGGGCCAACAATGAGGCACGTCCCGTCACGGGTGAGAAACTGACGCAAGGCCTCAATCTCCTCAGGAGAAGCCTCCTGCTCCGTGACCATGTGATCCAGCCCGAAAACCATCAAAGTGTCGGTATCGGCGAGGATGCGGTCGTCTATCGGAAGTCGTTGCCCCGCCTGATCGATGCGTTGATAAACGGCCACAGGTTGCCCCGTCGCTTCGCCGACGGCTCTCTGGAAGCTCACAAGCGAAAGGTGAAATAGTTCAAGCGTGCCGGCAATGCCCTGCAGGAACATCTTCTCTGAGTACTCGATCGACTCGAACTTCGGCCATCCCACCCGGCGGACCTCGGTCATGGTCGAAAAGCGGTTATCCAGTTCAGTGATGTCCCGATTCGCCTCCCACGGATAACTCCACGTCCAGTAGACACTGAAGCGCCGCTTTCCTCTGCCGTACGGACGCGGAAGATGAAACTGGTTATAGGTTCGGCCCGAACGGTTGGTCATTTCTCACCTCCGGTGAATTTACGCGACTTGCACCGCCCTTTGCGCGGAAACCAAGCGCCGCAGCCCGTCAAAAGCCGCGTATTTATAGGCATAGCTGTACGTCGGTGTATTGAAGGACATGTTCGCGATCGTGTTCATCGTGCCTCCACACCGAATAACCATCTGCCCGATTCCGACGATCTCCGATGCGATGTCACCTATGCAGTGGACGCCAATCAGCTTTCTGTCCGCCTTGAGAAAAATGAGCTTCAGAAGCCCGCCACGTCCGGCGATCGCGCCGCGTGGAGTGACCGCCAGGTCGGCACGGCCGACCTCATAATCCAGTCCGCGCTCGCGACATTCGTCTTCGGTCAGGCCGGCGCCAGAAATTTCAGGCATGCTGTAAATGGCGGACACGGGACTCGGGTCTACGACGCCTTCGAATGGGATTTTGAATGCGTGGCAGATCGCCACGCGACCTTGCTCCATCGCGATAGACGCCAAGGTCGGACCAAGGACATCGCCGGCCGCGTAGATTTGCGTTGCCGAGGTTTCGAAATATTTGTCCACCACGATCCGCCCGCGCGGGTCGACATTCACGCCTGCCGCGTCAAGCTCCAGGCCATCGCTATTCGCGACGCGGCCCGCGGCGAAAAGGAGCGTGTCCGGAAACAGAGTTTCTCCGGTTGAGAGCCTCACCTCCAGCCCATCGTCTTTCGGCGAAACGGCATCTACAGTGGCGCCGAAGAGAACTCTCACACCCCATTGGCTGAAGAGGTTCTGCATATGGCCGGAGATCTCGGCATCCATCATGTTGAGAAGGCGAGTGCCGCGATCTAGCACTGTCACTTGAGCGCCCAGAGCATGGCATATGGTCGCAAACTCCACACCTACGGAGCCGGCCCCCACGATGATGATGTTCTTAGGAACCCGGCCGCGAAACAGGATTGTGTCGGTGTCGCAGACGCCCGGGATATCGAAGGAGATATGTGGCGGGCGAAACGGTCGCGAACCCGTTGCAATCAGAACTGTTTTCGCACGAAATTTACGATCGGCTTCACTTTCGCCGGACACGATGACGCTACCGTCCCGATCCAGGCGGGCGGTGCCTTGTATGTAATCTACGTTGTTCTTTGCGATGTTTTCAGCCGTGACCTTCTGCAGTAGCTCGCAGACGTCCCAGGTGCGTTTGCGGATGATATCTGTCGCAACCTCTGGTGCCGCCAGCATGCGGAGTCCGTAGACATCACCGTCAATGAGGCCCGAGACATATAGCGCAGCTTCCCGCAGCGTCTTCGTGGGCGCGCCGCCCGTGGTCGTGACAGTGCCGCCGGGCCGGTTCTTCTCAATAATTGCCGAGCGATGGCCGAAGAAAGAGGCCAGCTCGGCCGCGCTTTCTCCGGCCGGGCCCGCTCCGATTGCAATCAGGTCGTATGAATCGGCCATAACAATTCCGTCGTATTTGGAGCTACTGCATCTGATCGAGCATGTCTCCTAAGGCTTTCTTCACCTTGAGGGCCTTCTTAATTTCGTCCGCAGAGACAAAAGGGTACTCGCCATATTCCATGAAGCTCGGCCTATGGTGATCGCGAACAAACTTTATGAATGCTGGAATGTTCGTTTTCCAGTCCTCGGGGAAGCCCTCGAGATTTTCAAATACGGTATTCAGGCCCGACTTGGTGAACAAGGCGACGGCATCGTCGGTGTACTTGTCGAAATCAGTATCGAAGATGCCCTGATACATGAAGTACTTGTCGTTCCCGATATCGAACAGCACCCACTTTAGGTAATGAAGCTTTAGCGGTGCGAGGAACGATGGATCAGCTCGCAGTGCTTTTTCCACCGCATCCGCATAAGCGCGCATGGCCCCTTCGCGGCCCGGCTTCAGTTTCGCGATAATTGTGAACCCCTGACAGGCGGGCGTCCTAGGAAAAACCGGCCCGTAATTCCCTTTCTCGTATTGGAAGTAGCCATTTTCAGGTATTGCCATGGCTTGCGGTTTCGTCCAGTCGTGTTCGTGTGAAGGCATAGCTTCATCTCCCTATTAATCAGCAACTTCCGTTCATATTTGCGTGTAAAGGATCAACGCAGTGGGTTCTTCGCGAACCCGCGTGCATGCTCGCTTGATAGACAAGTCAATGATGCTTGCGGGATGGTGCGGATCCTTTTTATTACTCCGCTAGTTTTGTTCCACCAGCAATCCCAAATGCCGCAGTACGCGCCGAACCTTTTTAGGCGACACGGCAAGCCGGTGCGCTACGCGTGAGACTTTGCGTCCTTCGCGTTCCCAAACCTTCCGGATGAGCAACTCTTCGAAATCACCCACTACCTGCTGGAGCGACTTGTCTCCCACCGCGCCCTGCGACCACGCGCGCACGTTGGGATCATCAACACCGGCATGCAGAATGCGCGCCCGCAAGATCTCCACTTCCTGCCAGAGCGCGTCATGCCGGTCATTGCCCAGGTAAGCTTCGGCCTGATCACAGCAGGCGCGAGCCCCTTCCGTGTTGGCAAAAAATCCGTTCACGAGTGTCATCCCGAGGCACAGATGTGCCTGCGCCAGCAACCTGCGGCTTTCGGTGCGCTCTCCTAAATCGACTGCCTGCCTCGCGCAATCATGCGCCAATTGAGCGAAACGGCTTGGGTCGTCGCTTTCTCCAATCTGCTCTTCGAAACGCGCATTAGCGACCATCGCTTGCACGACGCGCGCGCGGCACATCAGCAAATAATCAGCTTTCGTCGCGGCCAGTTCATACGCCTCGCCGGCGCTCTCGTCGGCTTTATCGAGATCGCCGAGATCGAGGTAAATCTGCGCCAGATTCACGTCGACATTCCCTGCCCCATGATGATTGCCCTTACGTGTATAGATGGCGCTGGCCTGAGCCAGGTCCGCCTGGGCATTTCGAAGCAGCTCATGCATGCGCTCCAGGCGTCCGGCCTTGTCTCCGGAATTCAATTGTCCGTTCAGCTTCTGGCCATTACGCTGCCTTTCGCGCTGCGCATCGATGCTGCGCCGCAATTGTAGCGAAACGAAACGTTTGGCTTGCGCGATATTCGTCAGGGATCGCGCCAGGTAACCCTCGAGCGCGGGCCGCTTCCGAAAATATTCAATCGATGCGTCGAAGTATTGCATGGCGTGGTCGTATCTACCCTCGCGCATAGCGATTCGGCCATAAGCGGATTGGATATTGCCCAGCGTGATGAAGTCATCGGTATCACGCAAAACGGTCTCCGCCTCTTGCAGGATCTTCACAGCTTCCTTCGGCTCGCCGTTTTGGAACAGGATCCAGCTTTCCAGGGTTCTCATCACGGCCGCCATGTACTCGAGGCCCGCCTTGAGAGCCAGGCCGATGCCGCGCCGCGTGATGTCCAAAGCCTGATCGTACTCGCCTGCTTTGCGCAGACAACGCGCTTTCCAGAGGCTCGCGATAACGGCGACCTCGGAATCTTCCAGTTCCGCTTCCAACGCAAGAACCGTTTCCAAGTGGTCCAACGCAGCGCTGAGTTCCTCGCGTCGCATCGCCAGCACCGCCTCGGCCAGCCGCAGATAGACGTAATCGCTGAGCGGGAGCCGCTGCCGCTCGTTCTTCGGAAATCTCTGCAGGAGCTCGAACAGCAGCCCTCCGTCTTCGTACCCCACATCCAGCCATTCAGCCAAACTACGAAACGCTTGTCCCGCTTCGGGCCTACCCGGGAGAATTCCTTCAATCTCCTGACGGCGTTCATCCAGCAGCGCGATTCCCGCCGCAATATGCCTGTCTCTTAGCAGGCATCGAAGCTCGTTCAACAGACCTTTCGACTCCATGTACCAGCCGTATCCATTAAACCAGCAGAACTCGTTCGCTCGCCCGCTCGCTTTCGTATAGCGACTCGCAGTTGCTTCCATGATCACGAGTTATCCTCGAAGCGTATGCTCGCCAAGGAGGCGCGCGCCGGCTTCAACGCCGGCTTCAATAGGGAAGAACGGATTGGACGCCGTATTGCTCTCATCAGCATGAGCGCTGGCGCTGCGCTTGCGGCGGCCAAACTGCTCGTAGGCGTGCACGTGGGATCCACATCGGTCATTTCGGACGGCCTTGAAGCTAGCGGTGACGTTCTTTCCTCGGGTGTCGTTTACGCCGGATTGTGGCTTGCGAGCAAGCCCCCGGACGTCGAGCATCCGTACGGCCACGGCCGCTATGAGACCTTGGCGGGCCTCGCAGTCGGCGCGCTGCTGCTCCTCGCGGGCGCTGCCATCGGCTGGCATAGTGTCACTTCTCTCGGCGAGCATACGCGCCTTCAGACATATGCCCTTTATCCGTTGGTCGCCGCGATCTTCGTGAAGATTGGCCTCGCAGCCGTCAAGCTTCATACCGGACGGCGAATTGCCAGTGTTGCGCTCGAGGCAGACGCGTGGCACGATATCACGGACCTTCTCTCCACTTGTATCGCGCTCATCTGCGTTCTCCTGACGCTTGCCGACCCAGCACGCTTCGGTATCGCCGATCAAATCGGAGGCATCGTTATCGGAATCATCATCTTCTTTCTTTCGGCAAAGGTGGTACGGCGGAGCGTCGGCCATCTGCTCGACACCATGCCGGAACCCGCCAAGATGGCCGAGATACGGGCAGCAGCTTTGGGAGTGCCCGGAGCGCTAGGAATTGAGAAGTGTTTTGCGCGCCGAACGGGCCTGAAGTACCACGTGGATCTCCACCTGGAAGTCGACCCCGATATGACGGTTCGACAATCTCATGAAATCGCCAGGCGGGTCAAGTTCGCCATTAAAGGCACCGTGCCTTGGGTAACTGACGTCCTCGTTCATGTCGAGCCCTCTCCATTACCGCATGCCGCCATCAGCAGCGTCACGTCGTTGGAGCGCTCACATGGACAATAAGGAAATCGCGCGGCTGCTCTTTGAGACCGCCGACCTGATGGAGGTGGCGGGCGAGGACAGCTTCCGTATCCGCAGCTACCGGAACGGCGGGTCTGTCATTGCCAGTTATCCGGAGCGAATCTCTGACATTGTCTGCAATCCCGAAAAAAAAGTGACCGAGATTCCCGGTATCGGGAAAGGACTCGCTGCCGTCCTGACGGAAATATGTCAGCGCGGTTCGTTCGAACGGCGCGACCAGATGCTGGTGAAGTATCCAGCATCTGCACTTGAACTTCTGAAGATTCAGGGGCTGGGGCCAAAGAGCATCGCGCTCCTCTACGAACATCATGGCGTCAAAACCGTCGATGATCTCGAGCGCATTTGCCGCGAGCAAAAACTCCGGGCATTACCCCGCATGGGCGCGAAACTGGAAGAAAAGGTCCTGCGGTCTATCGAGGCCTACCGCAAGAGCGCAGGCCGTTTCCTGCTTAGCTTCGGACATCGCACGGCACGCGAGCTGATCGAGGAGTTTCGGTCACTTCCGGACATCGAAAAAGTCGAGGCAGCCGGGAGCCTGCGCCGTGGCCGCGAGACGATTGGCGATCTCGACATTCTGGTGACCGGTCCCGGCGCTGCCGAGGCCCTAAACCGTATTGTCACTCATGTGAAGACACAGGAACTACTCGGTCAAGGCGCGAACAAAGCCAGCGTGACCTTCGGGACGGAACGGCTGCAGGTGGATGTTCGCGCGCTGCCGCATGAAAGCTTCGGTGCCGCGATGCAGTACTTCACCGGGAGCAAAGAACACAACGTCGCGGTACGCACGAACGCTATCAAGCAGGGCCTGACACTGAACGAATACGGCCTCTTCACTCTCGATTCGAACCAGCGGGTTGGCGGCGAGAGCGAAAACGAAATATACGAGCGCTTGGGTTACGCCTGGATTCCGCCCGAGCTGCGGGAAAACTGCGGAGAGCTCGAGTTGGCTCAAAGCGGCGCCTTACCATGCCTGGTGGAGCTTAGCGAAGTACGAGGCGATCTGCACATGCATACTACGGAGACCGACGGCCGGGCGACGCTCCGCGAAATGGCCGAAGCCGCTGCGGCGTTGGGATATGAGTATATTGCAATAACCGATCATTCAAAGGCGCTCGCCATGGCGAACGGCCTGAATGAAGAGCGCGTAACGGCCTTTGCCCGGGAGGTTCGCGAGCTCAACCGGGACGGGCTCCCATTGCGAATATTTTCCGGACTCGAGTGTGACATCCTGCGTGACGGCACGATGGATATTGCCGAAGACGCCCTCGCCGAACTCGATCTCGTAATCGGCAGCGTGCACAGCTACTTCAATCTCGAGCCGCACGAGATGACCGATCGCCTGCTGCAGGCGTTGGAATCCCCTTCCATCCGGATTCTCGGGCACGCCACGGGCCGGATTCTCCTGCAACGCGAATCATATTCTTTCGATTTCGAGCAGGTGGCTGCCAAAGCGGCAGGACGGGGCGTATTTCTGGAAATCAACGCGAGCCCGGAACGGCTGGACTTGCCCAGTCACCTCGTCCGGGCTGCAAGACATAAGGGCTGCAAGTTCACGATCTCTACCGATGCGCACCGTACTTCACATTTGAACAACATGGTCTATGGAGTGATTACCGCCCGGCGGGGCTGGCTCGAAGCCTCCGATGTGATGAACACGAAGCCTCTCGCAGAGTTCGAGAGCTTGCTGCGCAGCCGGGCTATCTAGCGCTGCTGCCGTCTCGCATGTGTCGTATGGCTCGTGGCCGGGCCGAGATCGGCAAGCTGCTCCAGGCTTTTTTCTGGAATCGAGATCGCAAGATGAAAGGTGTTGCTCTGCGTCGCGAGCTTCATATTGTCCAAGGCGCCGGCCAAGATCGCTGCTCGGGGGTCCTTCTGACGCTGGATCTGCGCCATACTCGCGAGGAACCGCACAACATCCTCCAACGAAGTCGCGTCTTGCGGCGAGCGCGTCAAGGCATCGACCGTGAGGTCTACTGAATTGCCGAACCGAACTCCACCGTACGACGACAGAACGGATTGGAGCGCTTGCGCCGCCTGAGCCGGCGGTCCCTTCTCTTCCGCGCTGATGTGGTTCTTCAAGAAACTGCCGCCCGTTAAAGAAACAAACCAGGCATCATTGTCGACGCCCAATTGATCGATCCGCTGCTGAAGCGCCGGATCGAGCGTCGAAGCAATTCCCCGGTTCTCCATTATTCTGTGCATGGTTGTCACATCGGCTATGACGGCCACTCCGGGGTCCGGAAACGCTATGGCCGTCTCCTGCCGGTCTCCTTGAGGAAACAGCAGCTCGATCCCTTGGTAGGTTTTGAACTTGGCTCCTTTTGCCTTGGCGGTAGCCTTGATTCGATCCGCGTCGAACCTTCCGCGTGCCAGAATCACAAACCGGGATTGCGCACCGGCCGCACCTGGGCCCGACGTCGCGAAGACCAGGTTCTGCAGATCGCGGCGCGGATCGAAACCCGTTTGTTGAACAAATTCCGCGAAATCGTGGTTTTCGTCCTTACTTCTGTTCAGCAGGTATTGCCCAAATTCCGAACTGCGAGCTTGCATTACATCAATACTGCTCACGGTCCTGGCATCGGCCGGCACCAGGGCCAGCAGCCCGGTATCCACCGAGGCAAACAGAGATAACGATCCGAGGCCAACCAGGGAGGGGATCAACAGGAGTCGACGCATAAGACTTCACCTGAACTTACGTCGATGGATACGAAAAGTTCCCGAAACGAGCATCAGCGGTCCTGTATATCCGACCATTTATTCCGCCGTGCCCGCTTCGCGGCGGCACCCAGCAACGTTGTTACAGCCCCAAAGGCCACCGAAACCGGTATGGCGGTGCCAGGCTCGATTCCCTGCCCTCGATCGAAGAGTTTGTATGCGCCGACAGCCAAACAAGCCGTGCCGAGAACGCCCGCAAGCAAGTAGGTTCGGCAGAGTGATTCAGCGACAAAGAGCGCTGCCGCAATCACGATCCAAATAATACCGCCCCTGGAGGGCTGATGTTGCCAGAGCAAATAGCATCCGCATACCAGCGCGGCTGCCCCCAGCACGCCTGGCACAATCCGGCCCGGCCGGATGAACTCGCCGTAGATTGCCATGATCCCCGACAAAGCCAGAACGAACGCCAGGCCGGGACCCGTTACGATACCTCCGGATAGACCGATTCGACCGCTGCGGCGGCACAGGTCGCGTCAGCGGGTCGTAGCGGCAGATCAAACCAGAACGTGGAGCCCGGGGGCGGATTGTTGTTGAACGTCCCGATTCGGCCGCCGATGATCTCGACTAGTTGCTTGCTGATGGTCAGGCCGAGACCGGTTCCACCGAATCTGCGCCGCGTTGTGCCGTCAGCCTGGCAAAACGCTTCGAATATACGCTCGCGCATCGAATCGGCAACGCCGATTCCAGAGTCGATCACCTCCGCATGGAGAGTATAATCGTCGCGCCCCAGTTCCAATTTCACGTGCACGCCGCCTGTGGGCGTGAACTTGATGGCATTCGCAATCAGGTTTGTCAGGATCTGGCGGAACCGAACGCTATCGCCATAGATGTAATCGGGCAAGCGCGGCTCGATGTGATAAGTGAGCTTCAAGTTCTTGCTATCGGCGCGCAGACGCAGCAGTTTCACAACCGCCTTCAGGCTCTCGCGCAGGTCGAAGGGCTCGTCGGCCAGCGAAAGACGCCCGGCTTCGATTTGGGAAAGATCCAGGAGGTCATTGATGATCTTCAAAAGGTCGTTCGCACACTGGCTCACCGCATCGGCGTATTCATGCTGGTCAGGCGTGAGATCGGTACTCCTCAGGAGGTTGATCATCCCCATGATCCCGTTCATCGGGGTGCGCAGCTCGTGCGACGTATTGGCCAGAAACTGTTCTTTGAGCTGGGTGGCTTCACGCGCCAGGCGAAGCGCAGTGCTTAGCTCTTCGTTCTTTTGCTTGAGCTCCATCGACGATTCGAGCAAGCGCTGCTGCGCCTGTTTCCGTTCGGTTATGTCACGGCCGATGCCTTGGATGGCAACGGGATGACCGCGCCTATAGATGATGCGCGTGCTGACTTCCAGAAAGCGCAATGTACCGAACTTCGAGATGATGGGTAGCTCGTAGTGCTGGGTCGCGCTGCCTCCCAGGTGGGCGCGAATGCTGTCCATGGTCTGGTTGCGGGCCTCGGGCGCGACCAGGTCTGCAAAATTCTTGCCCAACACTTCCGCCCGGGAATAACCGGTCAGGTATTCGGCCGCCCGGTTTACGGCGAGGATCTTTCCCGCCAGATCGTGCAGGAAGATCACGTCGTTTGCATTCTCGAAGAGTTCACGATAGCGTTCCTCGCTGGTCCGCAGCTTCTCCTCAGCCATCTGCCGCGCGGTCTCATCCTGGATCATGACGACCCTCGCTGCTCTCCCACCGTGGTCGAAAGCGAAAATGATCAGACTGACCACGAGTTCCTGCTTGGCAGCGCCGCGGTGCACAAGAGGGCCAATCGAGTTAAGTGGCTTACGCAACTCAGCCTTGAGGTCGAGGCGGTTGCGGCGAGTATCGGGCGCGAAAAGCGCGGTCACGCTCAGTGAATGAAGTTGTTGATGGTCATACCCATAAAGAGCGAGGGCACTCTCGTTTGCTTCCAGTATCCGGAGCGAGTCTGCCGCGTACACAATGACAGGAACGGGGTTATTAAAGAAAATTTGCTCATACGCCGAGACGCGACCTTCCAAGTCCGCGATCCGCGCTCGCAATTCCTGTTCCAGGTTTGCTGCTGTCTCGGCGACTGACACGACAAATTTACTGTAGCAGCGATTAGCAGGATCGAAAAGTAGGCCGGTACGGCGTAAGATCGAACTTTTACCAGCTCAATCGCAGCAGAGACAAGCCTTGGCGCTCCAAAGAAAAGTGCTGATTCAGGGCGCCGTTCCGGACTGTGACCCAGCGGGGCGACGCCAGCATCTGTAACTGGCCCGCGGCTTCGAGCTTCGCGTATTCCCCGGAGGTTGGATGCTGCGGCGATCTCATCTTTTGCCAGGCTGTGTAGGAATTGCTGTGATCCCGATCGATCCGGTAGTGCTCGAGCAGGACGCGGCCGGCGGTTGGCGGGATGCCGGAGATGACAGTTTCCACCTCGGCGGGCGGCGCGGGCATTGAATCGCCGCCATAGTTCCAAACCATCACCGAAACATTGTTTTCGGAGCGGACTGCGAGGGCATTCACATCGCGATCGTTTTCGGCTTGGACGATATCGCCGCGCATCAATCCCGCCATGCGAAAAAAATTCAGAACGGGTTTATCGATCCCGTTCGTCGCGAGCGTGCGAAAGCCCGCGAAATAGGGCTGATCTTCAAATTCGAAGGCCCAGGTGAGCATGCCCGCCAAGTTAGCCCGATCGCGGGCGGCAAGTTTTAGGATCTTGTCCAACGTTTCGGCCAAATAGACGGGATAAAGCGCTCCATTGCGATAGGCATTCTGCGGGTGAGTTTGCGCAGAACAGGCCGCGCAGCCTTCGGGGTCGGACTCGCTCAAGAAAATGGGCAGACCGCGAAATTGCTGAAATTCGCGTATGATCGCGAACCCAGCCGCTACATCCTGCAGTTGCTGGGACAGGCCCATGCGAATGCGGCCGTCCACAACTTCGGGCCGTCCCTTCGCGTGATAACTGATGAAATCGAGCGGCGAACCAGCGGCGGCGCAGTGCTGAAGGAACTGGCGCAGGAATCCCGCAGCTTTCGGATTCGCCGGCCCTGTTGAAGCCGGTCCTCCGACGCGAGCGGTGCGCAATGCGCGCTTTACCGCGGCTGCGGTGTGGTCATAGAGTTCATCGTATTGTTCCGGTGTACCGTGCCAGTAGAAGATGTCCGGCTCATTCCAAACTTCCCAAAACCATGACTCCACTTCGCGCTGGCCATATTTATCCAGGCAATGCCTGACCCATTCGTAAATCAGCCGGTCCCATTTGGCGTAGCTGGTCGGCGGATAGGCCCAGCCGGTATCAATTCCGCCCTTGGGCCATGTGTGCCGATAGGGCTGCGGATGCGTAGAAAGCGCCTCCGGCATAAAGCCGATCTCGACGAAGGGCTTTGCACCAGCCGCGAGATAGGTGTCAAAGATCTTGTCGATGATGGTCCAGTCGTAGACAGGCTTCCCGGCCGCGTCCTCCGTGTAAGCATTCGTCGAGCTCCACTTCAACGCGGGGATTCCGTTGCCGGTTGTAAGCAGGTTATGAGTGCGGATATAAACAGGCGTGTGGCTCAATTCCGACAGCTCACGAATCAGTTTGCGGCCGTTAGATGTGTATGTATAGTTCGCCTCGTCATAACCGAAGTACGTCCATACCGGCTTGAACGGTCCGATTCTTTCGTTTGCGGAAACGTGGATGGTAATGGGCGGTTGAGCGGAAATTGGCGCAATGAGAGTGAATAGGATGAACAGGCTAAGAATAGATTGGCGCATCGATCGGAGCCGCAAACCGAGGAATTGCGGGACTAATTTAGTCCCGCGCGGGCTGAAGCCCACCCCACCATATCAATCAGGCTGGCCGTAGTAGGCGCCTGGTCCGTGCTTTCTGAGAAAGTGCTTGTCACGTAACGTTTCGGAAATGGCTTCAGCGTCGGCGCGAATGGTGATGGTGAGATAAGCCATATGCGCTAGCTCTTCCAGAATGGCCGCGTTGTGGGCCGCCTCCGTTACCGATCTTCCCCAGCAGAACGGTGCGTGACCCGCAACTAACACCGCGGGCATGGCGAGCGGGTCCAGATTGGTAAACCGTTCAGCGATTACGGCTCCAGTATTCGATTCGTACTCAGCCTCGATTTCGCAGGGCTGCATCACGCGAGTCGTTGGAATAGCGCCACGAAAATAATCGGCGTGCGTGGTTCCGAAACAAGGAATCTCGAGTCCCGACTGTGCCCAGGCGGTGGCATAACGGGAATGCGTGTGAATCACGCCGCCAATGCCTTGGAAGGCCCGGTACAAAGCAACATGAGTAGGGAGGTCGGAAGAAGGACGAAGTTTTCCATCAACAACGTTTCCCTGCAGATCTGTGACGACCAGATCGGCCGGAGTGAGGCGGTCATAGGGCACGCCGCTCGGCTTAATGACGACGCGCTCGTTCGCTCGATCACATCCGCTCGCGTTGCCGAAGGTGAAGACTACCAGCCCGCGGCGGACCAGTTCGAGGTTAGCCTCGAGCACCTCCTCGCGCAGTGCTTTGAGGTTCATTGGAGCACTTCGCTGCGTTGGCGCGCGCGAGTGGCGATGATGCGCAGTTCCGGGAGAACGTCGCCAACGGCAACCGGATTCGCTTTCCTGCTGCCCAGGCCGAAATAGAGACGCCGGTACAAAGCGTAAAGCTCGCTGTACACGGCAACGCTGTCGGGATCAGGCGTAAAGGTCCGGTGCGCGGGACAGAGGGCGTCCTGGGCGGCCTGAATGGACGGGAATGTCTTCGCGGCGAGGAATGCAAAGATGGCAGAGCCGAGACTGGTCACGTTCCCCTGCGGAACCAGAATCGGTTTATTCAGAACGTTGGCGTAAACCTGGTTCAGCAGCTCATTCCGTTGGGGCACGCCACCGCCGTTGATGATGCGCCGGACGACTACGCCGTGCTCTTCCATTCTTTCCAGGATTACGCGCGTGTGAAACGCAGTACCTTCGATAGCAGCAAAGAGCTCGTCGGCCGCAGTGCTGGTGAGATGCCATCCGAAGGTGACGCCGCCCAGTTCGGGATTCACAAGCACCGTGCGGTCGCCGTTATCCCAGGTCATGCGCAGCAGTCCCGTCTGGCCGGCGCGATAGTTGTTCAGCTCGCCTGAAAGCGTAGAGACGGAAGAGCCGGCGCGGCGGGCAATCGCTTCAAAAATATCGCCGACGGCAGACAAACCTGCTTCGATTCCGGTGAGCCGCGGGTCAACGGAGCCTGACACGACGCCACAGACTCCGGGAACGAGCTCCGCCCGGTCGCTCAACCCGATAATGCAGGTCGAGGTTCCGATCACATTCACTACGTCTCCGAGCGCGACGCCGGCACCGATGGCGTCCCAATGCGCATCGAACGCGCCCACTGGGATCGGAATTCCTGCTCGCAACCCGAGTTTTTCCGCCCATTCAGAACAGAGCGTCCCGGCCAGCGAATCGGACCTGAGATAGCGGCCGGCGAGTTTCGCTCGCACGCCTTTCAGCAGCGGATCGATGGATACCAGAAAATCTTCGGGCGGGATGCCTCCGAGCGATTCGTTGTACATCCACTTGTGACCCATAGCGCAGATGCTGCGGGGGGCTTCTGTAACTTCGTGAATGCCGCAGAGGACGGTAGCTACGTAGTCGCAATGCTCGAAGGCGGAGACCAGATGGTCACGCTTCGCCGGATTGTGGCGCAGCCAGTGCAGGAGCTTCGAAAACCCCCACTCAGAGGAATAAACGCCGCCGCACCACTTGATGGCTTCCAGCCCTTCTTCGTGAGCTTTGGAGGTAATCTCGGCGGCTTCGCGCCACGAGCGATGATCGCACCAGAGATAGTAATCATCGAGCGGCTCCAAATTGCGGCCTACTGGAATGACGCTCGATCCGGTAGTGTCCAGCGCGAGGGCTGCAATAGCGGAACCATCTACGCCGGCGTGTGTGAGGGCTGCTCGCATGGCTTGCGCCAGTGCATTCATGTGATCGGTGTGGCTCTGGGTAGCGTAGTCCGGATCACTGCGCTTGCGTTGAAGCGGATACTCAGCAACACCTTCGCCGAGCCGGCCCCTCTCGCTATCGAAAATAGAAACACGAACGCTGAGGGTACCGAAATCCACTCCCGCGACTACCGTGCTCATGCTTTATGCCAGTACACGTCCCAGCCCAGGTACTTCGTGGCCGCCTCATACACGACCGAGGAACTATGCGCAAGGTTCGCGGCGGTATGGTGCTCGAATCCCTGCTCGCAGATGAAGCGAAGCAGTTCCTGCATGCGCGGAATCTCCACGACCCCGGCGCCGCCGAAGGTATGCAGAGGATCGTTCGTGAAATGTCCATCTCCCAGATAACCGCGAATCTTCCCTTCGCGATCCCGGGTCGAAAACCGCGCATAGCTCATAGGAGACGCTTTCACTTTGCCCACCACAGTTCCAAAGGTATTCAGTTTCCCGACCGTACCAGCGATGATGGCCTGGTAATCCATCTTCATGTCCTCAAAGAAATGCTTGGGGAGATTGGCGCAATGGAAGCAGACGGCCTTGTTCGGGTCGTCGCCATAGTTGTTGTTCCAATCGAGCAGGGCGCTTGGCGTTTCGGAGGCAAGCCGAAGCGCATGCATGCTGACGCAGCCGGCGATATCCACTTCACAGGCGCTGGACATCAGGTTATTGCTCATCATGCTCATCACCGTGCAAGGAACCACGCCGAAGTACTCTTCGAGCGCGGTCCAACACTGCACGGCACTTATATCGAGCTCGTTGTCCTGCATCCAGCCATCGATTACGGCGCCAAGTTTCGCCATTTTGAGGACAGATGATTCGGGAACTTCCCCGGTGGGCACATACGCCTTAATGTCGGCGAGCTTCTTCTGCGCGGCGGCGTCATCGGCATTCATGCGCTGGATGCGGCCGAGAATTTCCGAAAGGTCGATCGTCACCACCGAAATGCCGCTGGCTTCCAGAAGCTTCTCGCTATAACGGACGGTATTGAAAGCGGCCGGGCGCGCGCCAATAGAACCTACCCGAAGCCGGCGCATGCCGCCCACGACACGGCAAACGCCGAGAAACCACCCCAGATCCTTTTTGAAGTGCTCGGAATCAGGCGTTTCGGTGTGGAGTGTCGTGAGCGAGTACGGAATGCCGTACTGCATGAGGTTGTTGCAAGCCGACATTTTGCCGCAGAAGCTGTCGCGGCGATCGCTGATGGTCATTTTGCCGGGACTGTCCGGCGTTGCCTGGATCAGCACCGGCACTTGCAACCCGGACAGGCGCAAAGTGTCCGCAATGGCCCGTTCGTCGCCGAAATTCGGCAAGGACACGATGATGCCATCGAGGGTCTCGCGATGTTTTTTGAAGAGGTCTGCACAGCGCCTAGCTTCCTGAAACGTTTCAACTGCGCCCGCCTGAGATTCCTGCGGGGTTAAGACAATCACCTCTACCCCGGCGTTTTGCAAGACACGCAGCATATCTTCGCGTCCGGTGGCGGCCAGGTGAGCGGGGAAGAACCCGCGATTTCCGATGATGAGCCCGAGCTTAGCGGGCCGCTTTGAGTCTGCCATTTACTTCTTCCTTGGAAAAAACCGAACGAAATAGATCAGCCCGATTACTAGCAGAACGGCACCCCACCAAATGCCGGCGTGCAAGCTGGACAGAACGGGCGGGTTCGCCGGGGGGGACGACAATTCATGAATACCGGCCGCAGTGATGATCACACCATACGTCGTCAAGAGGGCGCCGATAAAGAACCAAATGGAAACGGAACCGTGGTTGTGCATGTATGCCTACCAGAAGATGATGTTCAGAATGATGAAGACTGCGAACACAACTCCCGCCCAAAAGATGGGCCGCTGATACAACGGAAGATGCCCATCTGATGGAACTTCCGTCGCGCCGTAGACCAGACCCGCAAGCTCGGTTTCGGGTTTGGGCTTTGTCATGACGCTCACCAAAACGGTAACGACGACGCAAATGATCCAGGACCAGAGCGCGCGGTACATATTCTCGGCCATATCCTTTGCGTGCGATGACAATGCGATAAAACGAAGCGCGGAGTGATCCACCTCAACCCAGAGAAACATGGCGATGGAGGATAGCGTTCCAGCCAGCAAGCCCCAAAACCCGGCAGCCGGAGTGGCCCGTTTCCATAACATGCCCAGCAGTACCGTTCCGAACAGCGGAGCGATAAAGATACTGAATAAGGCCTGCACGTAATCCATGATGCTCAGAAACTGCATGACCAGATACGCCGTACCGATGCTGACCAGGACGCCTAAGATGGTGCACCAGCGGCCCATGTCGACGTAATGCTTGTCGGACGCCTCCTTGCGGATAAAAGCGCGGTAGATATCGTACGTCCAAACAGTCGCGAATGCGCTCACATTGCCCGCCATTCCCGACATGAATCCCGCGATGAGAGCCGTGATCCCCAAACCCAACAAGCCTGGCCCGCAATAGCGCGCCAGCATGAGCGGAAGCACTTCGTTGTAGGTGTGAACGCCGGGCCCCGCTTGCGATTCGCCAACGAGCCTTTCGGGGAGGACGGCCAGCCCCAACAATCCCGGCAGAATCACGATAAATGGGACCGCCATCTTGAAGGCCGAGCCGATGATGGGCGCCATCTTGGCACTGCGAAGGTCACGCGCGGATAAGACGCGCTGCACGACGAGAAAGTCGGTCGTCCAATAACCGAACGAGATCACGAAGCCGAGACCGAATACGATGCCGGTCCACTGAATGCCCATGGGGTTGCTTGTAAAAGAACCCAGACCAGCCCAGAGATGCGTAAAATCCTGGCCCGGAAAGCGTTCGACGATCCGCTGAACCATGCCATGCCAGCCGCCTGTCTCGGTCAGGCCGATGATGGAAATGAGCAGAGCTCCGAGCCAGATGAGGAAAAACTGCAGGACCTCATTGAAAATCGCCGAGAGCAAACCGCCCATCACCACGTACACCGCCACGGTGAGCGACGAGACCCAGATGCTGAAATGGATATCCCAGCCAAGGATGATCTTCATCACCAGCGCCATGGAATACATGTTGATGCCGCTCATCAGGATGGTCATGATAGCGAAGCAGATCGCGGAGAGCCCTCGAGCGGATTCGCCGAAGCGAAGTTGCAGGTAGCCCGGCACGGAATGCGTTTTGGAAATGTAATAGAAGGGCATCATTACAATGCCCAGGAACAGCATGGCAGGGATAGCGCCGATCCAATACCAATGCGTGGCGAGAATGCCGTATTGATAAGCCGAAGCGGCCCAGCCCATGAGCTCGAGCGCCCCCAGATTCGCGGCCACGAAGCTGAGACCGGCGATCCAGGCCGTCATGTCGCGTCCAGCGAGGAAGAAATCTTCGCCGGTTTTCGTAAAGCGTTTAAGATACCAGCCGATGCCCAAAACCATCGCGAAATACAGAACGATGATGGCGATATCGACCGGACTCAGCGAGAGAAGTTTCTCCGACGGGGTCACGGCAGCAAAAAGAGACGGCAACTGAGCGGGTCCGTTTAGAGGCATACGAGAGGATCCGGGCGGTGCATAAGGTCAGGAGCAATATATCAGGACCGCCAAAAAACACCTGTGGGGCGTGGTATGCAAGCGATTACAGAGCAAATCGCAGTATAGCGAGGCAGGAGTTAGAATTCAGGAAGCGGAAGTCAGGCGGCTTCTTCTTCTGAGTCCGGGTCCCAATCGGCGAACAGATCCGGGTCGAGTTCCATGGCCCGGACTTCGATTTGCCCGAGTGAAAATTCGAACCCAAGTTTTGCCGGGTCGTCGAAATCGTCCTGGCGATCTTGTTGAACTGCTTCAATGTACTGCCGGGCGGCTTCGTCCAGGCGCGCCTTGGTCTGGCGCCTGCGCTTTTCCTGCAACTCG
>DATBHS010000225.1:0-8835 GCA_036557345.1 Bryobacteraceae bacterium | reverse complement strand
GGATGCCGTCATTAGGGAATGCTGTATGCGAGCGCTGCCGTAAATTGGAACGAGTTTTTCTTGAAGCCCACAGGCGGGTTGTTCAAATAGCTGTCCACCACGCCAAAGGCAAGGTTGAAGTGCTTATAAAGCGGCAGGCTTAGTGTCACGTTACCGAGAGCTGAATATGCGCTCGGCTCATTAAAGGCTGGCGTAATCGAAAGGCCTTCCGCCAGTACGATTCCGTGCGCGAAATTACGATGGTAGGTCTCGCCGAAAACGGAGCCGATCAGGTTTTGATCCTGGCTCGGTTCACCGGGGACTTCAGTGAAATCCTGCTTGATGTAGTCGATGCTGCCCTTGAAGTCCAATTCCTCATTGTCTGTCTTATAGGCTGTCCAGCCGATACCGCCGCCATACGTCTGTTGCAAATCCAGTCCTTGTGAAAAATTGTGGTCCCAGGCTGCGTGTCCGAACCCATAGAGGCGGGACGTGAAATATTCATCGCGTTCAACATCCGCATGAATAATGTCGGTTTTCACGGTTGGCGTGCCTGGTTCAGACACCTTGCCATAGGACTCGGAGAAGTCTATGATCGTTCGGTTTCTAGGCTCCAGCCAGTCCTCGGGAGGGATGGCGCGCACAAGATTAATGGCCCCCGTAAAATTGTGGCTCTTCTGGGTCGCTTCAACCAGTGAAGCACCGGCCGCGACAGCTCCGGTCCAACCGTTAAAGAAGCCCGGATTGTGAAGCGCATCCCGCTGGAAGGTTGCTTGATCAACAATGTGAGCGGCGTCTCCAACAGGAATGGTCCTCGGCGGGCCCTGCGGCGCGGGAGTCACTACGAGTTTCTGCTCGCTCATCGACAGGGTCCCCTGCGGGATGTTGGAAGTGTCAATGTTCTTCCCCAGCCTTACGTTCTTGGGGATCACCGCTAACTTTTGTGACGAATGGAATTCCTTCACCTTGGTCCAATCCACCGTCACCTCCCCAGCCATGTCGCTCTTAAACGTTATAGATGACCCGTTGGAGTGTTCAAAATGGCCAATCAGCTTTTCGCCGTTGGTAAACACCAGTACGTCCGGCTCCGGCTTGGCTGCGGTGCCTTGACCTTGGCCCAAGAGACCTCGCCCGCCGGCTAAGGCGGTGAGAGTGAGGGCTGCAAAACGAAAGAGGTTCCTTCTCATAGATAGTGACTCCCACTGAAGACCACAATGAAGACAAAACGTTTCCGGCGTGAGGACAACGGTACTTTGAGACCGCAAACGCGTAAACGGATGCAAATTAAGCATCACAATTCACATTTCCTGATCCTGGATTGCTCGTTTGTGTAGATTGGCCGTCATTCCCGGTCCTTTGATCCCCTTGGATGCTGTCAAAAACGAAGAGCGGAGAAAAAAGGCTTGACGCGCGGATCAGATGAATCTACTATTGCCTCGGTTACATACTTATGCCCCTTCGAAATCGGTGCTTTGCAGAATTCCTTGGAACGTTTTGGCTGGTGTTTGGCGGCTGCGGCAGCGCTGTTTTGGCAGCGGCATTTCCGAACCTCGGCATTGGCTTTCTCGGTGTGGCGCTGGCCTTCGGGTTGACTCTCCTGACGATGTGCTATGCAATCGGTCATATCTCCGGTTGCCATATCAATCCCGCTGTATCTGTCGGCTTGGCGGTAGCGAAGCGCTTCCCCTTTTCAGAGTTGCCGGCGTACGTGGTGTCTCAAGTCCTGGGAGGCGTTGTCGCTTCGGCCGTCCTGTATGTGATCGCGAGCGGGAAGGTCGGCTTCAGCTTGAGCGGTGGCTTTGCAGCGAATGGCTACGGCGCTCACTCGCCCGGGGAATACAGTCTGGGTGCCTGTCTGACAGCGGAAGTTGTCCTCACTTTCATGTTTCTCATGATCATTCTCGGAGCGACGGACAAGCTCGCTCCGAAAGGGTTCGCGCCGCTGGCCATCGGCTTTGGTTTAACCCTGATTCATTTGATCGGTATTCCCGTGACAAACCTGTCCGTAAATCCCGCCCGAAGCACTGGGCCGGCCGTGTTCGTCGGCAGCTGGGCGCTCGCACAACTATGGCTGTTTTGGGTGGCACCGATTGTAGGAGCGGCATTGGCTGGAGTTGTATATCCGGCTATGGTTTCAACTCCCAGCGCGTATCCAACACAGGCGGCTCAGGCCGCCGCCGCTGGAGATTGAGATCCAGTCTGCTTCCCGAATGAAGGACAGATTGGCATACAAACATCCGCCATCTATATTTCTTCTGATTACCGGATCTGTTGCTGTTTAGCCATGTCGGCGCAACGGACAGGCATCGCGGCCCACGCTAAAGTCGACCGCTGAAAACGTTGTGAAGAAGATTGAGCGTTCAGGCCGCCGATAACCAGATCGAAGTTCTGCCGGTCTCTCCGAATGATGACCGCATTCGAGCGGCGCAGGAGTACGTCCCGAGAAACATTTCTTTCAAGGGACTCTCGAAATTCTCTCCCGTTGTGATATTCTCGCTCTAGCTTCAGGGGCGCACGCGAGAAATATTTCCCGCTCCCTTGAACCGCTTTGTGAGTGTTCGATGGGACGCGCGTGCCCTCATCTCGACAAGATTCTTGGATTGAACGAGCGGATCTCGCGAAGGGATTTTTTGGATGGCGCGCTTCTCGCCTCCGGTGGCGCTCTACTATCTTCCGCTGTTCCGCGCCTTTCCATGGCACAGAACGACTGGATCGGCTACACGGGCGAGGGCGACTACCGTCTTGCAGCGGGCAATACGGAAGAGGTTGTTCTCGCCGCGCACGCCGTCCGCGACGGGAAATATGATGACCCTCCGGCAAGCGCGGTCGACACGGAAGAGATCTTCGATTGCGTGATTGTCGGAGGCGGTTTCTCCGGCTTATCCGCGGCCTTATTTTTCACCCGTCAGGCGGGACCGGGCGCTACCTGCCTGGTGCTGGATAACGCCGCGGTCTTCGGAGGAGTCGCCAAGCGTAACGAGTTTGTGGTGGATGGGCACCGTCTGTATGCGCCACAAGCATCGGTCCACTTTCAGCCGCCATACCCGCACAGCTTCTTGAAGAGCGTCTATGACGCGATGGGCATGGATTTCAGCGCGTTCAAGGATTATCAGACTTGGCGCGGCCCTACGTCCGCGATCGACCTTTCGCGTAGCCCTTACCGCGTGGCAGGGATGGAGGCACCTACCTACGGCTTCTATTTCGGAGCGAAATTTGGCCGCACTCCGGGCGTCTGGGTTGTTGATCCCTGGGGAAGGAAGCTGGAGGAGTGTCCATTTCCGGAGAAGACGAAGCAGGAAATGCTGGCCTGGCGGCACGGCCACCGTGTTGAACCAGCGTGGCGGTACGAATTCCCCGGCGACGAGATTTCTCGCAAGATCGATAGCGTCACGCTCGAGGAATACTACATGCGCACGTTGGGGCTGGAGCGCGAGACCGTGCGCTTGCTTTACACGCATGACACGGCTGGAGGGTTGGGGCTCGGTCCCGATGCGCTGTCGGGTTTCTGCGAATACGCATGGAGTTCGATTCCTACCACCGACGATTCGGCGGCGACCGGCTGGCAGATGTTTCCCGGCGGAAACTCCGGTATGACCCGGCTCATCGTCAAGACACTGATCCCCGAAGCGATTGAAGGGCCGCGTAGCATGGAGGCCGTTTGGAAGAGTCCCATTCACTTCGCATCGCTCGATCAACCGGGTCAGCGGGCGCGCATTCGGCTGCGTTCCACTGTGGTTCGCGTCGAGCATGACGGCGAGGCGGAGAAGGCCGCTTTCGTTCGCGTCACTTATAACCACGACGGCAAACTGTATCGCGTGAAAGCCCGGGCGGTCGTTATGGCCGGCGGCGGGTGGATGACGAAGCACGTGTTGCGCGACCTCGACGCGGTGCGCCGCGCGGCCTACGCGACGTTCTGCTATTCGCCGTATCTTGTTGCGAACGTGGCAATCCGCAACTGGAATTTCCTGTACAAGCTCGGGATCTCCGGCGGCCAATGGTTTGACGGCTTTGGCAGCTTCGTCGAAGTACGCAAGATGGCAAAGTTCGGAGTTGACGATCCGTACGCCGGGCCGGAATTCCCGACCGTCCTCACGTTCTTTGTCGATTTCGCCAAACCGGGATTGCCCGCCTTGGAGCAGGGGCACCGGGGCCGCACGGAGCTCTTATCCACCAGTTATCGAGATTATGAGAGAGTCATACGGGAACAGATGACGGAGATGTTCTCGGCCAGCGGCTTCGATGCCAAGCGTGATATTGCGGGAATCGTGTTGAATCGCTGGGGCCACGCGTTTATCAACCCCCAGCCAGGCTTCTTTTTCGGGAAAGATCACAATGCCGCGCCGCGCGACGCGCTGCGTAACGGCCCGTTCGGTCGTATCGTCTTTTCCCACGCCGATCTATCCGGTGCGATGGACCACCGCAACGCCTTCATGGAATCGCATCGAGCAGTTGGCCAGTTGCTAAATCAAGTTCTCGCTTAGTCTTCAGGGTGAAATTCGATGATTCTCGTGCGAAATTCGGCGCTCGCCGCGATGCTCATAGTCTGTTCGCAGCCAGCTCTTTCTCAGGTGGATACCGGTGCGATTCTCGGCACCGTAAAAGATACGACCGGCGCGGTCATTCCGGGCGCGACGGTAACGCTTAAAAATGACGATACAGGCGTGGTGGTAACGGCCACATCCGGTTCAAGCGGGGAGTATGTATTTTCCCCGCTTAAGATCGGCCATTACTCGATTGCCGCGGAGTTTAAAGGGTTCCAGCGCGTGCAACACACCAGCGTCTCAGTTGACGTGCAGCAACGTGTGGTCGTCGACTTTGCGCTCCCGCCCGGACAGATGACCCAAACTGTCGTGGTAAACGCCGAACCGCCGCCGCTCCAGACGCAGGATGCGTCCGTCGGGCAGGTCATTGGTCAGCGCGCAGTGAATGACTTGCCGCTCAATGGACGGAACTATACTTTTCTCGCTCAACTTTCGGCCGGCGTAACGCAAGGCCAACAGGACACGCGCGGACTTGGCGCGAGCGGCAGCTTTTCAGCGAATGGGTCGAGGCCGGCTCAGAATAACTATCTGTTGGACGGCATTGACAACAATACCAACCTGGTGGACTTCCTGAACGGCACCGCGTACGCCGTTCGGCCGCCGATCGATGCAATTCAGGAGTTCAAGGTCCAGACCAATAACTACAGTTCCGAGTTTGGCCGCTCGGCGGGAGCGATTCTGAACGCGACTATCAAGTCAGGAACTAACCAATATCACGGAGCTGCCTGGGAGTTCTTTCGTAACGACAAATTGGATGCCGCTAACTTCTTCGAGAACTCAGGCGGCATTCCAAAAGGGAAATATCGCCAGAACCAGTTTGGCGCGACCATCGGCGGCCCTATAAAAAAAGACAAGGTATTTTTTTTTGGAGATTACGAAGGAACACGGATTCGGCAGGCGGTTCCTTACGTGAGTACAGTTCCAACTGCTTTGGAGCGCAGCAGCGGCTATACAAATCTCTCTGAGTTGCTGACGCAGGGCGGAACACGGACCGATGTCCTCGGACGAACCTTTGCAAACGGGCAAGTGTTCGATCCTTCGACTACACGCGCCATTACTTGCGGAGTACCCGACACCATTACAGGCATGGCGGTGCCATGTGGCGGCTCGCCGGCCGGTACGCAGGTGGGATTCGTGCGGGAGCCCTTTCCAGGAAATATTCTCCCCGCCGGACGGCTGGATCCGAACGCTATCAAGCTTCTGGATTTGTATCCGGCTCCAAACAATGCAGGATTATTCAACAACCTCGCCAATAATCCAGTCCTGCGCAACGACGTGAATCAGTTCGATGTTCGTGTGGATGCGAATCTTACCAACAAGGACAGCATATTCGGCCGCGTCAGCTATTCCGATAATCCGCAGTTCATTCCGGGGCCGTTTCCCGGAATCGCTGATGGCGGCGCATTCTATACAGGCGACCAGACCGCCACCGCAACGAATGCGGCTCTGAGCGAAACCCACCTGTTTTCCCCAACTCTTGTCAACGAAATCCGCCTCGGGTTTAACCGTATTGCGACGACGCGGGTTCAGCCGAACGGCGATACTCTCGGCATCCCTGAGCAGTTTGGAATTCAGGGTGTGCCGCAGGTCTCTTCAAATGGCGGGCTGCCTCGCATCTCCATTACCGGCCTGAATGCGTTGGGCGGCAACGACTTCCTGCCTTCTATCGAATACAGCAACACCTATCAATTTACGGATAACGTGACCAAACAATTAGGCAAGCAATCGCTGAAGTTTGGGTACGAGTTCCAACGCCTGAGATTCTCGATTCTACAACCGCCGCAAGGCAGAGGACACTTCTATTTCAGCGGACTGTATACGGAGATACCCACACTCAACAGCGGCAATACTGGATTGGCTCAGCTGCTCCTTACGCCGACTACAGGAACAATACCCGGTGCGGCTGGTAATGTGGGGGGCGCTGATACCGTTAACGCCTCGAACATTGCAAATACAGACCAGAAACATAATTACAACGGCCTGTACTTCCAGGATGACTATCATATTACGAGTAAACTAACCCTCAATCTTGGTCTGAGGTGGGAGTATTTTGGCCAGCTCATCGAACTTTATGGAGCACAGTCGAATTTCCTTCCCTCCGGGTCGAGCAGCCCTTCAGAGTTCCTGATTACGAAACAGCGCTGCAATACACCGCTCTCGCCCGACTTCTACGCCGCCGCAAAGAAGGACAATATCGATATCGTCTGCTCTAGCGTTCCGGGACTGGGTCATTCGCAGCTGACTAACTTCTCACCGCGGGCAGGCTTCGCATACCAGCTCACTCCAAAATTCGTTGCCCGCGGCGGGTTCGGCTTCTTCTATGGCGGATTCGAGAACTCCGTCGTTGAGACCTATGTCGACTTTCCGTTCCAGTTCAGCCTTTCGTATCCGAATTTGACCCCCAATGCACCGATCACCTATCCGAATGGTGCAATTGGCACGTTGGAAACCGGACTATCGGCCATCCCGCTGACCCCGGCCGCAGTCGAACCGGCCGGTGTCTCGTTCACGGGTGAAGATTATCATCTGAAAACTCCCTACACGATGGGTTACAACTTAACCCTGCAGTATCAGCTGGCGCGGAATGACACAGTGTCTGCGGGATACGTGGGGAACAGTGTTCGCCACCTTGGTGTCTACACGAATGGGAATTCGCCGACCCAGATACTTCCTCCTGGGCTTAACGTATTCGATTACACACGTTATCCCGATTTTCAAACTGGCTTTACAGATACCAGCTTTGCGGCAAATAGCTTTTACAATTCGCTGCAGATCAACTATGAGCGACGCTTCAACGCAGGGCTGAGCATCCTTGCAAACTTCACCTGGTCGAAATGCCGGACGGACGCGACCGATGTCCTCAACGGAACTGCCCTCAGCTTCCGTGCTCCGCTACTACCCGGATTTGGAATACAGGGCGATTACGGTCTCTGTGAATTCGACATTCCGAAAGCATTTCATTTCAGCGGCGCTTATGAATTGCCAGTCGGTCATGGCAAACAGTTCCTTAGCAGCAGCCCCGGGTGGGTAGACGCTGTGTTCGGGGGCTGGAGCACCAACTGGATTCTGACCCTCCAGGACGGACAGCCGGGCACCGTTCCGTGCGCGATTACAACGACGTCCGGATTCGGCTGCAATGCCCTGCTCGTTCCCGGTCAAAGTGTAACTGCCGGCCCCCACAATGTCGATCAATGGCTGAATCCGGCGGCATTCGCGAGTCCACCGGTAGCAACCACGGTCGGGCAATCGGATTACAGTCCCCTCGGCGGCGCTCCAACACAGTTCTACGGTCCGGGCTTTCACCGTCTGGATTTCTCGCTGTTCAAGAATTTCCGCGTTAATGAGAGAATGCATTTTGAGTTCCGGTCGGAATTCTTCAACCTCACGAATACGCCGAACTTCTCGCTTCCAGGTTTTGGCGGCAACGGTGTCACGCCCGCACCAGGAGCACTCGACTACACCTCTGACTCGTTCGGAAAGATCACGTCTACCCGCGACGGCCAGAATGATCAGCGCGAAATCCAGTTTGCGCTAAAGTTCTACTGGTAGGAGATTCTCTTATGAGCGACGTTGCCGTTCCGGTAAGTCCCAAAGCGGAAATCGATATTATTGCGCCGGCAAAGCAGCAGGCGGTTGTACGAAACGTGGCCGTGGACGCTTATCGCGGCTTCGTAATGGTGTTGATGATGGCCGAAGTGCTGCACCTGGCACGAGTGGCCCAAGCGTATCCAGGCAACTGGTTTTGGGCTTTTCTGGGCTTTAACCAGACTCACGTGCAGTGGTTCGGTTGTTCGCTGCATGACACCATCCAGCCCGGATTCTCGTTTCTGGTGGGAGTAGCTCTCCCGTATTCGATTGCGAGCCGGCTGCGAAAGGGCGCGACCTTTAATCGCATGTTCGCGCACGCCCTCTGGCGGTCATTCCTGCTGGTTGCGCTCGGTGTCTTTTTACGTTCCATAAATCACAGCCAGACGTACTTCACGTTTGAGGACACTCTGTCGCAGATTGGCTTCGGTTATCCGTTCCTATTTCTGCTCGGATTCCGTTCAAAACGCTGGCAATGGGGTGCGTTTGTTGCGATTCTTTTTGGCTATTGGCTGGCTTGGGCCTTGTATCCTGCACCCGGGCCGAACTTCGACTATCCGGCAGTCGGCGTTCCGGCGCACTGGGTTCACAATTTTACTGGGTTCGCGTCGCACTGGAACAAAAACAGCAATTTTGGGAATGCTTTTGATCAGTGGTTTTTAAATCTCTTTCCCAGAACCCATCCGTTTGTTGACAACGATGGCGGCTATTTGACGCTAAGCTTTATTCC
>DATBHS010000224.1:0-13069 GCA_036557345.1 Bryobacteraceae bacterium | reverse complement strand
TTCGCGATGCCTTCGTATGGATCCCTCGCCGAATGGGAGGCCTACCGGCAAGCGCTGCGGGAACAGATCCTGATGAGCGCCGGACTCCTGCCCATGCCGCCGAAGAAGCCGCTTCATCCACTGATCTTCGGCCGGTTGGATAGTGAGGGCTATTCGATCGAAAAAGTATTGCTCGAGACGTTTCCCGGCTATTATCTTGGCGGCAATCTGTACCGGCCCCGCGGCAAGATCGGGAAGCTTCCGGGCATTCTCATCGCACATGGGCATTGGACGTATGGCCGCCTGGAAAACCAGCCTCTCAACTCGACGCCCGTACAGGGCATTACGATGGCGAGGCAGGGCTATGTCGTATTCGCTTATGACATGGTGGGGTACAACGATACGATTCAAACGACTCACGAATTCGGCGGGCGCCGTGAACAGTTGTGGAATTTCGGGCCGTTGTCGCTACAGCTCTGGAATTCCATCCGTGCTTTGGATTTCCTTCTTTCACTCGATGGCGTTGACCCAGCGCGGGTGGGAATTACAGGCGCTTCGGGCGGTGGAACTCAGACCATGCTCTTGACGGCGGTCGACGACCGGATCCGCTTCAGTGCACCGGTCAACATGGTTTCGGCGATCATGCAAGGCGGCTGTGTTTGCGAAAACGCGCCCGGACTCCGAATAGGAACAAACAACGTGGAAATCGCGGCGATGGCGGCGCCGCGACCCATGATCGTGATCTCCGGACCGCAAGACTGGACCAAGAATGTCGCTCAAGAGGAGTATCCCGCGATTCGTCGCATCTACGAGCTTTACGGTCAGGCCGATAACGTCGCCAATGCGGTGGTTGACGCGCCGCATAACTACAACCAGGAAAGCCGCGAGCATGTGTATCAGTTCCTGGGAAAGCACGTGCTGTCTGTGAGCGATCCCTCTTCGCTTCGGGAGAAGGAGGTTCAGGTGGAGCGGCTTCAGGACATGCTCGCCTTGCAGAACCGCAGCTTACCAGCCGGAGCGTTGGACTATGCCGGCCTGTTTGCCTCCTGGCGGGATTGGTCGCAGCAAGCAGCTGCGGCGGAAAAAGACACGAAGGTACTCCAGAAGCATCTCGCCATGACCCTGGACGCAGAATGGCCGAAGCAGGTGGACGCTGAAACTGCCGCAAAGGGAGTGATCCTGACTCGGAGAGGACGCCACGATCAGCTTCCGGCTGCATGGTTCGCTGGGCGCGGGAGGGCCGTTCTTCTGCTGCATCCGGATGGCAGTGAAGCAGCCCAGGCCACGGAGACTTTTCGACGCCTCCGGGAGAACGGACGGCCGGTGCTTGTGATCGATGCCTTTCAAACGGGCCGTGCTGTTGCTCCACGGAACCGCTCGGCGCCGCATTTCCTCACATTCAACGTGAGCGACGATGCAGCGCGCGTGCAGGACGTTTTGACTGCGCTCGCATACCTCCGATCACAGACGAAAGCGCCGATAGAACTGATCGGTCTGGAAAAATCTTCGGTGTGGGCTTTATTTGCCGCCGCGCTCGCCCCGCCCGACATTGTTTTTTCGCCAAACATCGCACCTTTTACAGGCGAAGATGAGCAGTTTATTCGCGACTTTTTCGTTCCGGGAATCCAGAAGGCCGGCGGAATCAGTGCGGCGATGCGCGTAATCCGCAGCCGGGGCGGGAGCGGAGGATAATAGCCGCTTCACGGACCGCCCTGTCAGGCAATATCCGGGTTGGGGACCAAAATATCGCGCACCAGGATGCTGAGATTCGTGCACGCATCCGTGAATTGCCGCAGCGTTCGCCGAGTCGCCCCAAACGAGTTGAACTCAGCTATAGAAAGTCCGTCCTCTGCGTAAGCGCGCCGGAAATCCGCAAATCTCTTCAGCAAATCTGCAACGATCTCTCGCTCGACATGGCGGTCGATGCGCGGAATGACTTCGATATCGCTCGCGTTATACCGCTTCTGCCAGGCGTAGGGAGGCGAGATCACAATGTCTCCGCCAATAAGCTCGCTCCAGTGCATGTGGTTTCTGAAGGCCGCTGAGAGAAGCCGCACACGGTACCCGCGCTCACAGAAGATTTGATAAGCCTTCTTGAATACCGCAACGCCCGCCCATTCGAGGTATCCCGGATCCGTGCTGATGTTTTCTTTCTCCATGACGACCTTCAACCAGTCATCCAGGCGCCCGACCATAATCGTGCAGACTGGCCCCATGGAGTCAACGTCCAGGCCTTTCAGCTCGCGGCGCTTCAAGCCACGTTCTACCGCCTCGGCAACGGCGATGCACTGAGGCAGAGTGAAAGAAACGGTTGCGTTGATACTGATCCCGCGATAGGTCGCTTCCTCGATGGCTGGAATGCCCATCTCCGTAACCGGAATCTTGACGATCATGTTCGGAGCAAGTTGGTTGAAGCGTTCCGCTTGTTCGACAATCGCTCTCGTATTTCGGAACAGGCGCGGATCCGTCTGAATAGAGAGGCGGCCGTTGCGACCGCGCTCCGACTCGAACACCGGGTGGAGCAAAGAGGCGGCTCTCACCGACATCTCCTCCACCACGCGCCACCCGATCTCATCTTCTGTCGCCGTCGGCATCGATTCAACCAGGGCGCGAATGCGAGGCTTCCAGAAATCGATCTCCTTCTTCAAAACGGTCAGCGCGATCACCGGATTGCAAGTGGCCCCGACCGCGCCATCCTCAATGGAGGAGGTCAGCTCTTCGAGCGATGCGGAATCATTCCACAGGCACGTCGGTGTGGTCTGGGTCATCTCGTGCAGCCGGCTTTTGTACGTGATAGCGGCAACAGGCGTCATGTGCGTACCGAACTTTCTATGGGCACCCACGCGTGCGTGAACACGTGTGCGCTTGAATCCTAACGCAGAGGAGAGCGGGCAGTCAAGGGCGTTTCGCACGCCTGACTTATTCTCATTCCCTTTCCTGGTCCTGTTTCTCTTTACAAGCGATCTCGAGCTGATTAGAATCGGACTGCAAACGTGTTCACAAAATTGTGACGGCTGTAACCTAAACTATGCAACTGCTGATTCGCCCAAAAGACGATGGCAATGAAGTCACAGAAGGCTTCGAATTTTTGTCGTTCAGTGTCAAAAGATTCGAGGCTGGTGACCGTATCTGCGCTGACACCGCGGGTCGTGAGCTCGGTCTGGTTGTGCTCGGTGGAACGTGCTCCGTCGAGTCTTCGCGGGGAAGTTGGAAGGATGTCGGACGACGCCCGAATGTCTTCTCGGGTATGCCGTACGCCTTGTATTTGCCGGTTTCGACGCAATTTGAGGTGACCGCTGAGACCGCCTGCGATCTTGCCTTCTGCTATTCGAAGGCAGAAGCATACCATGAACCACAATTGGTAACGCCTGCCGACGTCGAGGTCGACATACGCGGCGGCGCGAACGCAACCAGGCAGATTAACAAGATCCTGCGGCCGGAATTTGCCGCCGACCGGCTTTTGATTGTTGAAGTATATACGCCGAGCGGCAACTGGTCGAGCTATCCGCCGCACAAGCACGACGTTCATAATCTACCCGTCGAAGCGGATCTCGAGGAGCTTTACTATTATCGAATCGATCGTCCCGAGGGTTACGCGATTCAGAAGGTTTACACGCAAGACCGGCGCATCGATCAAACGCTCACCGTGCGCAACGGGGAAATGGTCCGAATTCCGGAAGGGTATCATCCCGTCGTAGCTGCCCACGGATATAACGTCTATTATCTGAACGCGCTGGCCGGCTCGGCCCGTTCCATGGCCGCTTCCGACGACCCGGATTATGAGTGGGTACGGAGCTTGTGGCGTGATAAGGACCCACGCCTTCCTATGGTGACGATGAGTATGGAAAACTGACACCAGCGTGGCTGCCTCAGGAACGAAAGGAGATCTCAAATGCGAACGCGCCGACTCACGATGGCACAGGCTTTGATTGGCTTTCTGAAGAACCAATACGTAGAGCGAGACGGAAAGGAGAGTCGGTTCTTCGAAGGTGCGTGGGGCATCTTCGGCCACGGCAATGTCGCGGGTCTCGGCCAAGCGCTCCAGGAGAATCCCGATTTCCGGTATTATCTCAGCCGTAACGAGCAGGCGTCCGTTCACATCTCGACCGCATTTGCGAAAGCGCGCAATCGCCTGGCAACCTTCGCTTGCATTTCATCGATTGGCCCGGGAGCGACCAATATGATCACGGGAGCGGCAACAGCCACCATCAACCGCATACCGGTCCTGCTGCTGCCTGGCGATATTTTCGCCCGCCGGAATGTCGCGCCCGTTCTGCAGCAGCTTGAATCGGACTACACGCAGGATATCTCGGTGAATGATGCGTTTAAGCCCGTGTCGCGCTACTGGGACCGGATTTACCGGCCGGATCAATTGATCTGCTCCTTGCCCGAGGCCATGCGGGTCTTGACTTCTCCTGCACAAACCGGCGCCGTAACTCTCTCGCTGCCACAGGACGTGCAAGCGGAAGCCGCCGAGTATCCCGAAGAGATGTTCGAAAAGCGGGTTTGGCACATTGGCCGTCCTCAGGCCGACGCCGAGTTGCTCGCAAAAGCAGCGTCCTGGATCCGGAGCGCCCAAAATCCATTAATCGTCGCCGGGGGCGGCGTTCTCTACAGCACTGCAACCGAAGCCTTATCGCGCTTTGCTACGCAGACCGGAATCCCGGTCGGCGAAACGCAGGCCGGCAAAAGTTCACTTCCGTTCGATCACCCGCAGAACCTAGGCGCCATTGGCGTGACCGGAACACCGGGCGCGAACATTGCGGCGCGTGAGACGGACCTCGTCATTGCCATCGGCACTCGATTGAGCGATTTCACCACGGCTTCCAAGACGGCTTTCCAGAATCCAAATGTCCGCTTCATCAACATCAATGTGGCCGAGGTGGACGCCTTTAAGCACGCTGCCCTGCCCCTCGTCGCAGATGCACGTGTTGCGCTCGAGGTGCTCGGACGCGCCGTTTCCTCATACCGCGTGGATGAGAACTATGCGGGTTGCATCGTGCACTGGAAAGATTTGTGGGAAAACGAAACCGATCGCATCTTTGCCGTCCGGCACGGACCTCCCATTAGCCAGGGAGAGGTGATCGGGGCAGTTAACCGCGCATCCCGGCCGGAAGATGTGGTGGTCTGCGCCGCCGGAAGTTTGCCGGGCGATCTTCACAAGCTCTGGCGCGCACGAATGCCGAATGGGTACCACCTCGAATACGGGTATTCATGCATGGGTTACGAGATCGCAGGCGGCTTGGGTGTCAAAATGGCCGATCCAAGTCGCGACGTGTACGTCATGGTGGGCGACGGTTCGTTTCTCCTCATGTCGTCCGAGATTGTGACGTCGATCCAGGAAGGCTACAAGCTCAACATCGTGCTGTTGGACAACCACGGTTTCAGCAGCATTGGCGGCCTTTCGCAGGCCGTTGGCTCTCATGGATTCGGTACGGACTATTGCTACCGTTCGCAAACCGGACAACTCGATGGCGATTATCTACCGGTCGACTTCGTCAAGCTCGCCGCGGGATATGGCGCAAAGGCAGTTCGGGCTACCACCCGCCAGGAGGTGGAGCGAGCACTTGAAGAGATGCGTGAGCATGAGGGGACGACGGTCGTGGTTATTGAAGTCGATAAGGAAATGCGCGTGCCCGGATATGAGTCCTGGTGGGATGTTCCTATGTCGGAAGTCTCCGGAATCGAGAGTATTCGCGCGGCCCGCGCAGCGTATGAGGATGCGGTCAAGCGTGAGCGACACTACGAAATCGTCGCCGCCGGGCGATCATGACATCTTAAGCGTCCCAGAGGAAATGACGTGGAGATCGGATTATTCACCGATGGACTCATGCACCTTCCTTTCGCGGCTGCCCTCGAGGCGGCTTCCCGGCTTGGCGTTCAGGTTGTTGAGATCGGCACGGGAAATTTTTCGCCTGCCGCGCATTGCGATCTGGATCGCCTGCTGAACGACGCCCGCGCCCGGTTCGAGTTTCTCGAGACCATCCGCAGATATGGGCTTCGGCTCGTCGCCCTGAACTGCAGCGGCAACCCCCTGCACCCGAACCAGAGCATCTCGAAAAGTGCGGCTGAAATCACCCGCAAGACTCTCTGCCTGGCCGGAATGCTGGGTGTGGAGCGCGTAGTTTGTATGAGCGGCTGCCCGGGAACTCCGGGTTCCACCATGTATCCGAACTGGGTAGTCGCCTCCTGGCCGGAAGACTTTATGGAGCTGCTCGAATGGCAATGGAACGAGCAACTCCTTCCCTTCTGGAGCCAGATGGTTGAGCTGGCGCGCACTAACGGAGTTCATCAGCTCTGCTTTGAATTGCATCCGGCGAATTGTGTTTACAACCCATCTTCATTCCAACGCCTTCGAGGCGCTTTGGGAAAAATGATTGCAGCGAACCTGGACCCCAGCCATTTTTTCTTTCAGGGGATGGATCCTCTTGCCGTCATTCGCTCCCTGGGAGATGCAATCGGCTTCGTGCACGCCAAAGATGCGCGAGTGGAACCCTACAATCTCGCGGTTCAGGGATCACTGGATCTTCAACCCGGAAAGCCTGTGCGCGACCTGGTTTGGGCTTACCGTACGCTCGGCTACGGACACGATGCGCGGTTCTGGGCCGATTTCGTATCCGCTCTGCGCTCGATCGGATACGACGGAGTGCTTTCGATCGAACATGAAGACCCGTTGATGGACTCAGAAGAAGCCGTCGGACGTGCGGTTGCTTTGCTGAAAAGTACTGCTTTTTTTCGACCGCCGTCCCTCCTGCCCGGCGCGCCCCCCGCATCCTGAATCGCCTCTCTGGAAGGTAACCGTTCAGCTCGGTTAATTTTGTGCAAACGTGTGTATTTTTCCTTGACGGCCTTCGCAGCCGATGCTACACTCGGCCAAATCCATAACTCGGCAGAACCGGAAGGCGGTGCGTGAGCGAGCTTCAATGGGTTGCCGTTTGCGCGTTTTGCGACGTCTTGCTGTCGTTGGGGGATAAGTTTTTTCGAATAAATTGCCCGGAAGTGCGGAAATCACGCACCCGGGAAGGGGCTGTCTGTATTGTCCTCGCACCTTGCTGAGGCGCGTTGGGGAAACAAACGGGGGACGCCATGACTACCTGGAAACAATCGATGCGGGTGTTTCTGTTGTGCGCGATGATTCTGATTGGCTCCGCAGCCACGCTTTACTGTCAGGCAGTTTACGGCAGCATCTCGGGCACGGTATACGATTCGTCGGGCGGCGCTGTTCCAAACGCAAAAGTCACGATCACTGATCTCGGAAAGGATCAAAGTTACGTAACGACGACGAATGAATCCGGTTACTACGACAAGACGCACTTGATCATCGGGCAGTACCGCGTACGGGTCGAGGCCGCTGGATTCAATGCCTTCGTGCAAGACACAGTGAATGTATCGGTCGACTCGGTGACCAGCCTGGATGTTCAGCTCCAAACCGGAGATGTCAATCAAACTGTTGACGTAAAGGAAGAAACTCCTCTACTCAAGACGGAGCGCACGGACGTAAGCACGACGTTGAGCGAGCGGGCAGTCGACCAGCTGCCCGTCGTTAATCGGAATTTCACGGAACTGCTGTTGCTCACTCCTGGCGCGGTGCAGTTCAACTGGAACGATACTTCCACCGAGAATCCTCAAGGCGGAATTGCTGTCAACGTGAACGGGCAACACTTCACAGGTGTCGGTTACATTCTCGATGGAACCGATAATCGCGACTTCATGTACGGAAACATGATTGTTGTGCCGGATATTGATTCGGTTGTGCAGGCTAAGATTACCAGCGCCAACTTCGATGCGGAGTTTGGTCAGGCTCAGGCCGCTGTCGTGAGCACGTCTACCAAGTCGGGAAGCAACGATTTTCACGGCAGTGCCTTCATGTTTCGCCGCAACGATCTGACCCAGGCTCGAGATCCATTCTCGCAGTCGGTTCCGATCGATTCCAGCGGACGGCTGCTCCCGCAAAGTCTCTGGAGCCAGTTCGGGGGATCGTTTGCTGGCCCAATCGTAAAGAACAGAACGTTTTTCTTCGGAGATTACCAGGGGACCCGCGCGAAGGATGCCGGTTCCGCTCTCCTGCGCGTGCCGACTGCAGACGAGAGAAAAGGCAACTTGAGTGCCTTGGCCCAAGCTTCCGGTCAAGATCTCTTTGACCCCGCCACCGGCGCTACGCCCGCGGACCGGCAAGCGTTTGCCGGCAACGTGATTCCCACGTCGCGCTTGTCATTGCCGGCCCTTAACCTGGTCAACCTTCTCCCGCTCCCAAACATTTCCAACGTCGGACCCAGTGACCCGAACTATGCGGCCTCGGGCAATGGAATTTTTAACGGGGACGTGTTCAATATCCGCGTTGACCACTTCCAGACGGAGCGTCTGCACTTCTTTGGCCGGTACACATTCACGCAGTTCCTGAAGGAGGCGCCTGGCGCTTTTGGGCCGGTTGCCGGCGGACCGCAACTCAGCAACATTGGCTACGTTGGCAGAGGTGACACCCGGCCTCAGAGCGCCGCCGGCGGATTCGACTTTACCGTGACGCCGCGGGTTTTAACAGATTTTCGCTTCGGCTGGTACAAGCAGCGAATTTTCGTTGATCCTCTTACTACCGGCGCCTTTGCGGAAGATGCTGGAGCTCCCGGATTGAACTTTGCCAACGATCCCACCACGCAAAGCATGCCCCACTTCGGAATCGGGGGCGGGTACGCGCAGGGCGGGTTCGATTTTGGGTATTCCCTGTACAACAACTGCAACTGTCCTCTCATCGAAAAGATGCAGCAGTTCCAGTTTGTCAATAACTGGTCTTTCACCCGCAGCAGTCATACGATCAAGGTCGGAGTAGACGCCCGCTATTTGCAGAATCTTCGGGTTCCCAGCGATCAGCACCGGTCAGGCGAACTCTATTTCACAGCTGACCGCACTCGCGGTCCTGACGGCGGCGGACTTGGATTGGCCAGTTATCTTATTGGCGACGTTACGAGCTTCCAGAGATACGTCTCCAATTCTCTCGATGCCGGTGAGCGGCAAAACCGTCAATTCTTCTATGCACAAGATACCTGGAAGGTAACACCGCAACTGACTTTAAACTTCGGCTTACGCTGGGAGATTTATTATCCGCAGTTTGTCACTGCCGACCGCAGAGGAGGATGGATTAATCTCAGTACCGGCGAGGTCGCAATTGCGGGCGTGAATGGTACTCCGCTCAACGGGAACGTTCAGAACAGCTTCACGAACTTGGCGCCACGGCTTGGAATTGCCTACCAGGCAAACAAGAAAACGGTGGTCCGGCTCGGATACGGCCGTACTTTCGACGTAGGAACGTTTGGTTCGATTTTCGGCCATAGTGTCACACAGAATCTTCCGGTTCTTGGGATTCAACAGCTTAATCCGACAAACAACTTTGACGACGTCTTTAATCTGTCTCAAGGACCGCCCTTTCTCGACGTCAATACGGTTTTGGATAACCAGCCGAAAGGACCGAATGGAAACCCTTTGCTTCCCAACGGCGTGAGAAGTTTCGTTTATCCCAACAAGATGCGGTTGGCGACCCTCGATGCATGGAACGCCTCCGTGCAATATCAGATATCAAACACTTTGACGGCCGAAGCCGCGTACGTAGGAAACAAGGGGACACACGTGTTCGCGGGGGAAGGTCCCGACTATGATCCCAATCAACCGACCCTCGTCGGATTCGCGCAGGGCCTCAGCACAGATCAAAGAAAACCGTTTTACGGGAAGTTTGGGTGGACTCAGGGCTTCCGCTACTTCGGCAATGATGCGAATAATCATTACAATTCGCTGCAGACCAAAGTAGAGAAACGATTTTCGAGCGGCTACTCGCTGCTTGCGCATTACACGTATTCTCAAGCCAAGAATCACGAATCGGCCTATTACACGATCGATAGCGACGTGAACTACGGGCGTCCCGAGTGGCAGCGTAACCACGTGTTTGTAGCGGCGAATATTTGGGAATTGCCATTCGGAAAGGGAAAGCCGTTTTTGACAAATGCATCGCGCGCGCTGGATCTGGTTGTCGGAGGCTGGCAGCTCACGGCCGACGTTGTTTTGATGAGCGGCCAAGGATTTACGGCGAGTTACGCGAACTGCGGGTCAGATGAAGATGTCGGTGTCTGCCGCCCGGATCTGATCGGTTCGACAAGCGTTTCCGATCAAAGCCGCGATCATTGGTACCAGGGGGCTGAAAACGTATTGGCAAACAATGGCGATACGAGCGGGCCCTGGAAGCGCCCCGAAATCGGCACACTAGGGGATGCGGGGCGAAATACTCTGCCTGGTCCAGCCTGGTTCAACGCAGATATGTCTATGAATAAGAGTTTTTCGCTTACCGAGACGCTAAGGGCACAGTTCAGGACAGAGTTTTTCAACATCTTCAATCACGTCAATCTGGGCAATCCGGACGGGTGTGTGGATTGCGGAAATGCCGGTCGCATTTTCAACCTGGCGCCGAATGCGCTGATGCGCCGCATTCAGTTTGGCCTAAGGCTCGATTTTTAGCCGACAATGGAGGCGGAGGGCTCTCACTGAGAGTGGACAAACGCGGCGAGCGCTCCGAAGTTGGAAATCATATCTGGATACTTGCACTCCTGCTGATTGTGGGAGCAATTCCCACATCCGCTGCTCCGGGCGAGACGCACGACCAGAGTGCAGCAATCAAGTCCGCCAAATCCTTCTATCAAGATAGAAAATTCGAGCAGGCGATCGACGTACTCAGCAATTTAATTCGTGAAAACCCGAATAACAAAGAGGCAGTGCAGATACTCGCGCTCTCGTACTATTCGCTTGGAAAACCGGACAAGGCCGTTCCACTACTGGAAGGATTGCAGTCGAGCGTTGGTCCGACCGGATTTGATACAGCCTACTTGCTAGGGATGTGCTATCTAAAAACCGGGAATGCTCAGAATGCACGCGGCGCTTTTGCCCGCATGTATTCCGTACCGCCGGATAGTGGAGTCGCTCATCTGCTCTTCGCTCGTATTTTGGTCCGCGAGCACCAGGAAGACGACGCAATTCCGGAACTAAAAACTGCAATATCGCTCGATGGCAAACTTGGCATGGCGCACTTCCTACTTGGTGAAATCTACCTGCATAAGGGGATAACTCAGTCCGCGGTCGCCGAATTCCACAAAGAACTCGAGATCAGCCCGGCGTTGTGGCTAGTCTACTGGCGCTTGGGTGACGCGCTCGCTCGCCTGGAAGCCTACGATGAAGCGGAGCGGGCGCTGAAACAGGCGATCTGGCTCAATGAGAGCTTTTCGGGTGCTTATGTGACCTTGGGACAGATTGCGTTAAAGCGCGGTGATCTCGAGCTGGCGCAGAAGCTGCTCGAGCGCGCCGTGAGGATGGAGCCAAACAACCAAAATGCGCACTACTCACTCGCGAAGACCTATCGAAAGCTCGGCAGAACCGATGAAGCGAACCATCAATTTGACTTGTCTCGTTCGCTGCTGAGCGAGAAGAACGCGAGTGGATCTCTTCCCACCGGGCCTTAACGGCGCATTGCATTCTGACAAACTGGATTTATTTGGGAAAATTCCCGAAGAGACAATGGATCACGAAATAGCCTTCGAAATGTCTGCGCCCAGCATCCGTTTCGGAGCCGGCGTCACTGAGGAAATCGGCATGGACCTCGCCGAGATGGGCGTACATCGCGTAATGGTCCTGACTGATCCCTACATCAGCAAGCTGAGACCTGTAACCACAGTTTTGGAGTCCCTCGAGCGCAGCAAAATTGCATTCCAGCTTTTCGATCGTGTGCGAATTGAGCCGACAGACGAATCGTTTCGCGAGGCCATCGGATTTGCCAATAAAGACGCTTTCGACGGCTTCGTAGCCGTCGGTGGTGGCTCTACCATCGATACGGCTAAAGCCGCGAATCTATATTCAACATATCCACCGAACGATTTTCTCGATTACGTAAATCCGCCGATCGGGAAAGGGCTACCCGTTCCCGGCAAACTGAAACCGCTGATCGCAGTTCCCACAACGGCCGGAACAGGCAGCGAAACGACCGGCGTGGCAATTTTCGATCTCGTTAGCCTCCGAGCGAAAACCGGCATCGCACATCGCCGGCTGAAACCTGTGTTGGGCTTGTTAGATCCCGAAAACACTCGGACGATGCCTCCGCAGGTCGCCGCTTCAACCGGGTTAGACGTTCTGAGCCACGCCATAGAATCGTATACCGCGATCCACTACGCCTTACGGCCGAGACCTGAGCGTCCACTGCTGCGCCCAGCGTATCAAGGATCAAATCCCATTAGTGATGTCTGGGCGCTCGAGGCTCTCCGCATGGTTGCAATGTACCTGCCGCGCGCCGTGGAAGATCCTTCTGACGAGGAAGCACGGGCACGCATGTTGCTCGCCGCCTCTTATGCCGGAGTAGGATTCGGAAACGCGGGCGTGCACTTGCCACACGGAATGTCCTATCCCGTATCAGGCATGGTACGCAACTTCCGAGCGAAAGGTTATCCAGTGTCTTATCCCCTGGTTCCTCACGGAATCTCGGTGATACTGAATGCTCCCGCGGTATTTCGCTTCACCGCCCCATCCTGCCCGCAACGTCACTTGGTTGCGGCCGAGGCTCTGGGAGCAGACATTTCTCGAGCGAAATCAGACGATGCCGGCACAATCCTGGCTGATCGAATCTCAGCGTTCATGCAGCGGTTGCGCGTTCCCAGCGGACTGAAAGCGATCGGATACGGCGTGGACGACATTCCTGCGCTGGTTGAGGGAACGTTACCACAACACAGAGTTACCAAGCTCTCGCCTCGTCCCGTGTCCAGAGAGGATCTCGCGCGGCTTTTCGAAGATGCAATGGGCTAGGTCGCCCGGGCTATTATTCAAAACTTGCGCGACCATTCCTTAGGCCAGCGCTCGATGACGACCTTCTTATCGGTGTAGAATTCAACCGCATCCCTTCCCTGCCCGTGCAGCACGCCCAGAAAGCTGTCACGCCACCCGCTGAACGGGAAATAGGCCATAGGTGCTGCGACTCCAATGTTCACGCCAACATTACCAGTCGGAGCCTGGTAGCGAAACTTGCGCGCCGCAGCCCCGCTCGACGTGAAGATGGAAGAGGCATTTCCAAATG
>DATBHS010000223.1:0-26731 GCA_036557345.1 Bryobacteraceae bacterium | reverse complement strand
CCAACGGCATTTTGAAGAGTCCAAACGTCGTTTGTTAACAGGGTGGAGTCGCCCCCGAAGAGGGTGAGCGCCCCGGAACTATCTTCATAGACTGCCGTGGCACCCGCTCTAGTTACGGGAACCGAACCTGCGGGCGATAGTTGCACCCACGTGGGAGTGCCGCCAAGGCCGCTCGCGTTGTAGAGAACCCAGGTATCATTCAAGAGCCCTCCATTGACAAGAGTAGTAGATCCCCCGAAAATCGTCATACGATCCAGCCTGGGATCGTAAACAGCAGTATGAGCTTCGCGAATGGCGGGCGGTGCGCCGTTTGGCTGTAGTTGCTTCCAAGTCGGAGAGCCGCTTACTCCGTTCGCATTTAACAAAACCCAAAGGTCATTCGCGAATCCAGGGGAAGGTGCAATTGCGCCCCCGAAAACGATCATCACGTTGGTCTGCGGGTTGTAAACGGCAGAATGAAAGCTCCGGGTCGGCGGTAGGCTTCCGGAAGGATGTAACTGTGTCCAGCTTCCGCTGACGCCGTTTGCGTCCGACAGAACCCATAGGTCGTTGTTGGGGCCCGAGCCGCAGGGGCGGCCGCCGAATAGGATCATCCGGTTGGAAGCAGGATCGTACACCGCGCTCGCACCAATCAGCGAAAAAGGAGCAGTAGGTCCTTGGCTCCAAGCCGGACTAACTCCTGCTGCACCGCTCAATACCCACGTATCATTTAAACAAGTGCCGCCGTTTTTCCCGCCGAAAATGGTCATATTGCCGCTCGCAGGATCGTAGATCGCGCTGTGGGAGTCTCGCGCAATGGGGCCGGAACTGAGAGTCGGTTTACTCCACCCTGGGTTCGCGCCCGTTTGTAGAGTCCATACGTCGTCCCTGTCGGATGAGCCATTGGGATCGCCATTCGGGCTGGCGAGCCCGCCGAAGATGATCATCTTTTGGCTCTTAGAATCGAATACCGCTGACTGTTGTGCGCGTGGATCAGGGGCTGCCCCAGTTGGACTCGCCTGAAGCCATGTTTGTGCTGCCGCACCGGCGGGCAAAAGCGCCGCCAGAAAAAAGGTCAAAAACGCCGGGACCGATACCCGCCGTACTGCTCTGATCTTCTTGTTTTTCATGTTTTCTGAAACTTACCTCCGAAAAAAGGGATCCGACCTTAAGGAAGCAGCGGGACCAAGAGGAATGTTGTGTCCGCGCACAGTCCCGCATTGGGATGATGATTCCCCGAAGCAAAACCTCTCACAGGTACAATCCCTCCACATCTTAAACTAACGGGCCTGCGGGTGTGGACATTCGGATACGTCCATTGGTACTGGTTCCTATGGACCCTTCACGGGTATACACTATTGCAGCGGATATATAAGATTTTCCTCGTTATCGCCGGCGTTGTTTCCAGGCGACACGACATACATGCAAAGACTGCATCTGTTCGAGATACACGATTCTGCGGTTTGTCCGGAAACGATACGGAACGGTCTGACGGATTTTCTCGAGATCTCAACGCAAGTCTTCGATACCTATGGAGCGGTCCGGGCGCAGATCGCTGAGTTGCTGGCGCGCTCCGGAGTTCGACACGTGGTAGACCTCTGCTCGGGAGCCGGGGGTCCTTGGCTTCACTGGCTGAAGAAAGGACTGATCGATGCCAGCGTTACGCTTACTGATAAATTTCCGAATGCAAGCATCTGTGACCATCTCGCCGGATCCGGGATCGCTGGTTTGACCTATCGCAAGGAGCCGGTAGATGCAACCGAAGTTCCTTCCGATCTGACCGGTCTGCGGACCGTTTTCACGGCCTTTCATCATTTCAGCCCCGAACGGGCTCGGGCTATCCTGGCCGATGCCGTTTTGAAGCATCAGCCGATCGGAATTTTTGAGCTGACCTCTCGCTGCCCGCGTGCACTGCTTTCTATGTTTCTTTCCCCATTCGGTGTATGGCTTCTTACACCCTGGATGGAGCGTATCGGCTGGCGCAAACTCCTGCTTACTTATGTAATCCCGCTGATTCCCCTCTGTGTCCTACTTGACGGAATTGCGTCTTGTTTCCGCACGTACTCTGTACAAGAGCTGCACGCGATGGTAAGCAATACGACGTATCACTGGGTGATTGGCGCGGTCAGGGGCAGAGGTGGTCCGATAACCTACCTGGTCGGCACCCCAAAAATTGGCCCTAGGCGAGATCCCGGGAGTGCAAACGCAATCCACACTCGCCAAGTGTAGTAGTTTCCCCAGTACTGTCCCGCTTTGAAATCGGGCCTATATAACGGTACCAAAGGGGTACTAGTGCCCTTGAAACTACTATTGCATATCCCAGTCATACCAGCGATGATTGATTGTGCACCAATTCCGATTCGGAGGAGGAAAAAACTAGATAGATGCGATTAAATTATTCTCTCTTTAGTCTGGTTGCCCTGAGCATGGTAATGTTTGTACCCTCTGCTTTGGCGACAGCGGTAACGGGAACCGCCACGTTTTCCGGGAACGCTACCGTAAACAGCGGCGGAATTTTTTTCAATGATACCGGCGTGAATGCGACGAACGTGTTCCTTCCAGGGAGTCCCGACACAAAGGATTTCGGCGGGCTCACAGGTGGCACCATCAAGAATCTGGTGGGTGCGTCGATGGTAGGTCCTGTTTCTATCTCGGACTTCGTAACGTTCAACGTTGGAATGGGCCAGATTCATTTCGATCTCACGAAGGTTGACGCGGGTGTCGGAACGCTTGCCGGCTGTTCCAGCTCGGCAGTTGGAAGTGTTTGCACACCGCCCAATTCGCCTTTCACGCTAATTCAGACCGCTGCAAATGCAGTTTCGATTAGCCTAAGTTTGGAGGGAAGGGCCTGGATCGTTTCACCAGCTGGTCAAACGAACGCTGTAGGTGCTTTCACAACGCAGGATGTCACCGTCGGGAAGATTCCGACTATCCTTTCTACCATTCTTACGGGTGGTAGCATACATGACAGCTACTCGGCCAGTTTCGTGGTTCAGCCAGGATTACGCGGGGTCGTTCCTGAACCCGCTACCCTGTTGCTGATGGGTGTCGGACTTTTAGGCGCAGGTCTGGTTGCGCGCAAGAAAATCACGAAGTAGCAGCTTTTCCAGTTCGAAAACCGAAGCCCTCGCGGTGGTCACAGCCACTTCGAGGGCTTATTCATTTTCTGCTCAATTTCCCCGGTAAGAGCAGGCGTTTTCGCCGCTGATTTTGCGCAGGCTGTCTCAAGGTATTTACAGCAAATCCAATCGTCTTTTTGATCCTCACCGGACGCAAATTCCTGCCGTGGGGGCACGAAGCCACACCGTCCTATGGGCTAGTACTTGAATGTTTGAAGCCGCGCTTGCAACCCAGGCAAGTCATGCAGGTTGGAGTACCCAATGCTATTGCAGACGCAGGCTATACCGGCAATGATCGAGGTGTAAGAGGTGTACCGAGTCCGATTCGGAGGAGGAAAACAAGATAGGATGCGTTTGAACTATTCTCTTTTTAGTTTGGTTGCCTTGAGCGCGGCAGCTTTTGTCACGCCGGCTATGGCAACAAGCGTCACGGGGACCGCTACCTTTTCGGGTAACGCAACCGTAAACAACGGCGGAATCTTTTTCAATGATACCGGCGCGAACGTTACGAATAACTTCCTTCCCGGAAGTCCGAATACGCTGGATTTCAGCGGGCTCTCGGGGGGGACGATTCAGAACCTGGTCGGTTCCGCTATGACCGGACCAGTTTCTATTTCGGATTTCGCCACGTTCAACGTTGCGGCCGGGACAATACATTTCGACCTTACGGATGTTGCGCCAGGTGTCGGCACCGCTGCCGGCTGTGCCAGCGCGACGATTGGCAGTATTTGCACGCCGCCTAATTCGCCCTTCACCCTCATTCAGGCCGCTGGCAATGCAGTTTCCATCAGCTTGACTCTGAATGGAACCGCTTGGATCAATTCGCCAGTCGGTGCGTCGTCGGCTACGGGCGCCTTCACCACTCAGGATGTAGTGATCGGCAAGATACCGACGATTCTAGCGACTATCCTGGCGGGTGGAAGCGTGCATGACGCCTATTCCGCGAGCTTTGTTGCGACGCCCGTGAGTCCGCCCCCACCCGGTGTTCCTGAACCCGCCACCCTGCTGCTGATGGGTGTGGGGCTGCTGGGTGCCGGCGTGGTTGCGCGCAAGAAGATCACCAAGTAAGTCGCTATACCAGTTCTGAAACCGAAGCCCTCGCGGTGGTCACAGCCACTTCGAGGGCTTATTCATTTGTTTTCGCCAGACCGCTGGCTTACGCGCATGGGCCCCGCTAATGCCTCCGTTGCCCGCTCGTCATACCTTCCCGGTGCGATTACATCATTCGGGTCCAACGCAGCCTTGAGCGTGTGAATGAGCCGCCTGTAGGCCTCCGGCCGCTGTGTGCGACCCATACCTTGAATCCCCAGCCGGTACGGATAGAATCCGCTCTCGGTGCATCGCATCGTTAATTGCTCGTAACAGGCCATTGCCTTTTCGTCCTCGGCGGCGATCTCGCGATCATAGGAGATGGACAGCACGCAATGGACGCTTCGCGGCGTGAGCATCGTCAGCGAGATCATCGGCTCGAATCCCCACCGCAGGAGCACGTCCGCTGCGATTCTACAAAGCGCGGCGACTTCCTGCCCGTTCGCAGACGTCACAGGAGCGTGCCATAGCAAGCCGCACTGGTCGCGGTCGGGATCTGGCGCGGCCGGAACAGGAGTGCGCTTCCTCCAATACGCCGACGAGAGGGCCCGCGTTGTCGGCACGCCACGCATGAGCCCGAGTACGGGCTCTACGAGTTCCACGGTTCGGGTCATATTCCAGCCCGTCAAGATTCTGAAAAACCCGGCATAGCGCTTCGCAAGTTTGAGCGTCTTGAGGTTGAGAAACTTTAATTGTCCGGGCTGCTGGGCGAGCGCTTTCCGCAGCAGGCGCTTCGCTTCGGAAACCTGCGCGGGTGTGCCGTAGAGACCGCCGGATGCGTTCCAGTATCCGAAGCTGAGCCGCTTGCGAAAATCCGGCATCTGCTCCGGGCCAAGAGGCGTCGCCCCGCCCGATTCGGTCCACGGATACTGCTGAATCCCTGCGAGCACTCTGTAGTCATTTGCGATGTGAATCGAGCTCCGAAGCACATCCTGCATCCGAAGCTCCCGGAGCGAATCAATCAACTGCGGAAGACCGTCCGGGTCCTCCACCCTGAAGAAGAATGCGGCAAACGCCTTGGGCTCGGGCATGAGCCAGACGGTCATGCGCGTCACCACGCCCAGGTTCGATTGCGAGAACAGTCCATCGAGACTAGGCCCGACGCCCCACCGGTTCACCGGGCCCGTAGTCGATCCGGGAAAGCCCGCGGAGCCGGTTTCGATGATTTCGCCGTCCGGTAGAACAACCTGCAGCCCGCATACTTGCGCGAAATGGTCGCCGTAGGGCGTATGCCCGAAACCGCGCTCCATCGCATTGCCGATCAGACTGCAATCGGGACTCGAGCCAGTCGCGTCCATCCACAACCGGGAATTGCGCTCTCTCAGATATTCATAAACGCGCCGCTGTGTAACGCCGGGTTCGACGGTAATGTACCCGAGCTTCTCGCTGAAATCAAGGATCCGATCCAGTCTTCTCAAATCAAGCAGCACACAGCCGTCGGCCGGTGGCACGCGGGAACCGTAGCCCCAGTTCTTACCGCTGCTGAGCGGATAAAGAGGAACGTGAAAGCGGTTTGCGATGCGCAGGCACGCTTGAACGTCCGCCGTGCTGCCCGGTTTCAGAATGGCTGCAATCGACTGATGGGTCTGGAACGTGGCGGAGGCAGCGATGCGGAGCGCGGCTTCCCCGGTTTCGATGAAATCGGGGCCTAGAAGCCGCTTCCACTCCGCAAGTGATGCCGCGAAATTGTCCGGCTGCACTACACGCTTCAGGGACGAACCAGCAGTTGTAGCGTGGCGCCGTGCCGCAGGAAACTCACGTGCTCAGCACCGAGCTCGAGCGGAAAGCTCCAGGCAAATTGTTCCTTCCTCGCCCTGATGACAGTCGAACTTGCCAGCTTGGACTTTAATTGGTCGATCAGTGGCACAAATCGTTGTACGGGCGAGCGCGAATCGAAGCGCAGCAGCTCCATCAGGCAGCCATAATGCGGATCATGATAGGAGGGCAGCGCCTCGCCGCACCACTGCATGCCGATTCCACCGATTCTGCGCAGGATAGACGACGAGCAATGGCGTACGGTAGCCGTGCAGGAAGCAATGCAGCCCCCCCACAAATGGGCTAATGCGTACGAGGCTACTAAGATTTCCAGGGCGGCTCTGGTTCCGCGCCATTCTTCGGCGAGCGCCCAACCGCCGATCTCGACGTACGACTGGTTGCAGGCACGCGCGCGCCGAAGATCAGCCTCCACGGCCCGGCACACTTTTTCACCCCAATAGGGGTCGCGGGCTTGCGCGCATTCCGAAATGCGCAACCGGTGAAACGGCACCGTGTTGGGATGAACCAGGTATCGGGCGCACCCTATGACATTTTGATCGTCTCCGACGAGTAGAAAATGCCAGCTTTGTTCATCCCCGCGCATGCGGAAGCATCCATCGTCGTCTACCTCGCACGGCTGTATCGCGCCATCCTTCAGATAAATGCGGCCACGGAGCCGTTGCATCGAGGCCAAATAGTGGCCATAAAGTTGCTCATTAATTTTGCAGCGACCGAACGTACCGTCCGGACGCGTCTGAGGAGGGGCGAGTAACTGAAAGTGATAATTTTGTCGCATTAGGCAGCGCGTTCTCGTTTGTCTCCAGATCTGTCTTCAGGCAAATGGAAGAGCCACACTCGCATGGCCGTGGGCGATATCGAGCGCCCGGTTGCTTCCTTGGCCGTAAGTATAGTGTCCAGGGGAACCGGTTTTCATCATTGTATTACTCATCGGGTTCTTGATTGCAATTAGAAATTTTTTGTTCCATCTACATTCACGTTTGTGGAAAAAACGTCCAACGATAGATTACCAGCGGTCACTGAACGGGCGTCAGTCGGATTATCCGCAGGTACTAGTAGTCCTTTCGAACGCTCAGATCCAGCGTTGCTACGCTGGTTTGAGCCCAACTCCCCCGGGCGGGAGATATTGTTCAAGTTGTTGAAACACACGCATCAGAGGCAGTGATACGGTGCGGACCCCTGCTTACAGAAGAAAACGAAAGTATACCTCATGGTAGATAAATTTACTAGAACTGGAATTATAAGGGCTAGCCGGTCCGACGGTGCGCATTTTCGTCTCACGATGAGGACCGTGGATGACGATTTCAAAGTCCCGATGGCCTCCGTATGCGATCCCGGAATATTGGCAGTAGAGAACTTTCTGACCGAGGAACAGGAGCACGAAATTCTCGAAGCGCTCTAGCGCCGCCCCCGGACGCGAACCAAAACAGGAAAGCCGCTATCGTTTCGGTACAGCTTTCGAACCAGAATGGTACGTCCGGTGTTTCCTACCGGAACTCGTCCTGAATGCGCTGCAACTCAGAAGATCCCGGACATAGTTTCGTGTGCGCGAGGCCGGCAAGCGGGACGGAGGTCGTCTGATTGGCTTCGTGCAGATCATCTGTTGCCTCATCCACAAATAACAGTCCGGTGACAATCTCGCCACTGCTCTGCTGCTTTTGCAGAAATGCGATTACACCCTGCCGGTCTGTCGGGTCATAGTTCTCGGGGATTGACCTGAATTGCAGAACGCTTCCATCGTGCAGTGAGACGCTCGTGATGCCGTTCGGCGCAATCCTCGCGAGAATCGGGGATTCGGGCGGAACAAAGTCCGTCTCGGTTGCCTGCACAGCATGTTCCCTGGTATAGCGGTAACTCTTCGTGGAGCCCGAGTGGTCATTAAAGGTCACGCAGGGCGAGATGATGTCAACGAGGGCGAAACCGCGGTGCGCAATGGCCGCCTTCAAAATGGGGACGAGTTGGTCCTTGTCACCTGAAAAGCTGCGCGCAACAAACGTCGCGCCGATGCTCAAGGCCACCATCACCGGATCAATAGGAGCGAGCTGATTGGGTTCTCCCCTTTTGCTCTTCGACCCCACATCGGCCGATGCCGAAAATTGACCCTTGGTGAGCCCGTACACGCCGTTGTTCTCAATGATGTAGACCATCCTGACGTTCCGGCGTATGGCATGACACATGTGTCCGAGACCAATCGAAAGGGAATCGCCGTCGCCGGATATCCCGATGTACGTCAGGTCGCGATTCGCTGCGTTAGCGCCGGTCGCAATCGGAGGCATGCGTCCGTGCGCGGAATTGAAGCCATGCGCGCCATTCACAAAATACGCCGGAGTCTTCGATGAACATCCGATCCCGCTCATCTTCGCCAGCATGCGCGGCGGCATGGAAACCTCCCACAACGCGCGCACAATCGCGGCCGTAATGGAATCGTGCCCGCAGCCCGCGCACAGGGTCGACATCGAACCTTCGTAATCGCGAATGGTCAACCCCAGCCCGTTGCGCTGCAGGCTGGGATGTGTTGCGCTCGGTTTCGCAATGGACGGCACGGCTATTTCTCCAATCGGCTCATGATGGCATCGACAACGGGGCTGGCGCTCAACGGGAAGCCGCCGTAGATAAGAATCGAACGCACTCTGTCCTTCGGAACGCAGGTCTCGAGGATCAGGAGCGAACGTAGCTGCGCATCGCGATTCTGCTCTACGACAAAGCAGTATTCGTGCTCGTATAAGAACGCTTCCACACTCTTATGAAAAGGGAAGCCGCACACACGCAGGTAGTCGGCCGGAATTTCGCGATCGTCCAAAATGTCCAGGGCCTCTAGAACAGCAGGTTCACAACCGCCGATGGTGATTACCCCGAAGCGCGCTCCCGCGCGCCGTTCGATGACCGGCAGCGGAACGGAATTTGCTGCGGCCTTGTGCTTTTTAGCCAGCCGATCGACTACCTGCTGATACTCGGCTGGAACTTCCGTATATGCGCCCAGCTTGTTATGGCCTGAGCCACGTGTCACGTAAGCGCCGTTTTCGTGGATGCCCGGCAGCGTCCTAGGCGTGACGTAATTTTCGTCCTCGTCGGAATAGCGAAAGAAGTTCGGCCTTCGCTCCAGATCCTCCGCGCTCAGAACGCGGCCGCGATCGGGCTGGTATGAATCGTCCCAGGTCAGGCGCGGCACGACCCAGTCGTTCATCCCCAGGTCGAGATCGGAAAGCATGATGACCGGCGTTTGAAATCGTTCAGCCAAATCGAAAGACTTAACCGCAAACTCGAAACATTCTGCGGGATTCGCCGGGAACAGGAGGATGTGTTTTGTATCGCCATGCGAAGCATAGGCGCACTCCATCAGATCCCCTTGCTGTGTGCGCGTCGGCATGCCGGTGGAAGGCCCCACGCGCTGCACGTCGATGACAACCGCCGGAATCTCGGAGTAGTAGGCCAGCCCTAGCAGTTCATTCATCAGCGAGATGCCTGGGCCTGCCGTCGAAGTAAAGGCGCGCGCACCGTTCCAGGACGCGCCAATTACCATCCCGATCGCCGCCAGTTCATCTTCGGCCTGGAGGATGAGATAGTTATTCCGGCCGGTCTCGCTGTCGCGGCGGTATTTCCCGCAAAACTGTCGGAAGGCGTCCATCACGGACGTGGCCGGCGTAATCGGGTACCACGCCGCCACGGTTGCACCCGCATAAAGACAACCCAGAGCGGTCGCCGTGTTTCCGTCTATCAGAATCTTGTCCGCGTTGGCGTCCATCTTCTCGAGATGGAAGGGAAGCGGGCAATCCAGATTGTCTTGAGCGTATTCGAAGCCCAGCCGCAGCGCCTGTCGGTTCGATTCGCGCAGTGTCTTCTTACCCGAAAAGCGCTCGGCCAGCAGTTCTTCGACCACCGGCATGTCGATGCGCAGCGCGGCTACCAACGCTCCCGCGTACGCGATATTCTTCATCAGGATGCGTTCGCGCGGATCCTGAAAATGCTCGTTACAGAGTTGCGCCAGCGGGATCGGCAGGAAGTGTATGTCCTCGCGGTAGAGCGCCCGGTCCAAGGGCCAACTCGAGTCGTACAGCACGTAGCCGCTGGGACGGACCTCGGCTATGTCCTGTGCGTATGTCTGACCGTTCATGGCGACGATCAGGTCGTAATCGAGCGCACGGGCCGTGTGGCCGTTCTTATTTACCCGAATCTCGTACCACGTCGGCAGCCCTTGAATGTTTGAAGGGAACAGGTTCTTTCCCGAAACCGGAATCCCCATCCGAAAGATCGCCTGCATGAGCAGGCCGTTGGCGCTGGCGGAGCCGGTGCCATTCACGTTTGCCAGTTTGAAGGCAAAGTCGTTTATGCCGGAACGCAGCTGTTCGCGCATGTCCTCACACCTGCATATGGGATAACAAGCTCAAATTTCTGCATGTCCCATGCCGCTGTGGGACAGCGCTCAGCGCATAAACCGCAGTGAACGCAAACATCTTCGTCTTTTGCCATGATCCGTCCCGTATGAGGCAGGGCGTCGGATACGTATAGCGCCTGTTCCAGGTTGATAGCCGGCGCCGAAAGCCGGGTTCGTAGGTCCAGCTCCTCTCCGTTCCGGGTGATGGTCAGGCACTGCACCGGGCAGACATCCACGCACGCATCGCATTCGATACAGCGGGGCGCGGCAAATACGGTTTCCACGTCGCAGTTCAGGCAGCGCTCCACTTCGTTCGCTGTCTGCTCCGCTGTGAAGCCAAGCTCCACTTCGATGTTGAGCTGCTCGAAACGTTCCACCAGCTCAACATGCCGCATCTTTTGCCGCAGTACGGGATTGTAATCGTTGTGATAGCTCCATTCACTGATCCCCATCTTCTGGCTGATCAGGTTCATTCCTTGCGGCGGGCGGTCCGTTATCGGAACGCCTTCACAGTAGTTATGGACGGAGATGGCCGCCTGGTGGGCATGTTCAACCGCCCAAATGATGTTCTTCGGTCCGAAAGCGGCATCGCCTCCGAAAAAGATGCCGGCCCTCGTGGATTCCATCGTGACTTCATTGACCACCGGCAGGCCCCACTTGTCGAAGACGATTCCCAAGTCCCGTTCAATCCATGGGAAGGCGTTTTCCTGGCCGATCGCGAGTATCACGTCATCTGCCGGAAGGAAAACCGTACCCAACATGCGTGAATGCCTGGCCTCCGTGTCCCATTCCAAGCGGTCGAAGAGCATGCCTTTGAGCTTGCCGTCTTCGATCACGAAACTCTTCGGCGCGTGATTGAGAACGATCTCCACGCCTTCTTCCTCTGCATCCTCCAATTCCCAAGGCGAGGCCTTGAAGAAACCCCGCGGCCGCCGCGCCATGACCTTGATATCCCGTCCGCCGAGTCTTCGCGAAGACCGGCAACAATCCATAGCAGTATTCCCGACCCCGATAATCAAGACACGCTCTCCAATCGAATCCACGTGTCCGAAGGCGATCGATTCCAGCCAGTCGATCCCGACGTGAATTCGATCTGTATCGTGCCTTCCTGGAATTTCGAGATCTTTTCCCCGAGGCGCGCCGCTACCGACAAAAATCGCATCGAACGGCCGCTCCAGCAGGGCTGCCATGCTACTGATCGGCGAGGAGAACTGGATTCTTGCGCCCATGTTCACGATGATGTCGATCTCCTCCGTGAGCACCTTTTCCGGGAGCCGGAAAGCCGGGATATTCGAGCGCATCAGGCCGCCCGGTTTGTCCTGCCTCTCGAAAATCGTGACTTCATAGCCCAGCGGCAGTAGATCATTGGCGACCGTAAGAGACGCCGGACCCGCCCCAATGCAGGCGATGCGCCTGCCGTTCTTCTCTGTGGGGACGCGCGGCAGCAGATCAGCAATTTCGCCGCGCAGATCCGCAGCAACGCGCTTTAGCCGGCAGATCGCAACCGGCTTACCGTCCAGCCGCCCTCTCCGGCATGCCGGTTCACACGGCCGGTCGCACGTCCGCCCCAGAATAGCCGGAAATACATTTGACTCCCGGTTAAGCATATAGGCATCCGTGTATCGTCCTTGCGCGATGAGCCGGATGTACTCGGGAACATTCGTATGAGCGGGACATGCCCATTGGCAGTCGACCACTTTGTGAAAGTAATTAGGGGTTTGAACGTCGGTGGGTTTCACTCAAAGGTTCGGCAGTTGCATATCCGGGCAAGCTTCCGATTTGGTCATTTATTATACACCCCGGGCAACGTAACTCACTCTTGCTATTGCTCGTCGGAATGAATGATGATTTACTGACGGAGGTCCCGTGCCGGCCATCGTTGGAACCCCTCGCGAAACTTTCCCTGGGGAACGCCGGGTTGCTCTTATTCCCCGGCATTGTGAGTTGTTACGCAAATTACAGGTAGAGGTCGTGATCGAGCACGCGGCCGGAGCCGATGCGGGATTTCCGGACGAACTGTACGTGGTGCGTGGCGCGCGCCTGGCCAGCCGGGCTGAGCTTTTCGCTGCCGCCGACATCATCGCGCAAGTGCGCTGTCTGGGCGCCAATCCGGAGGCCGGACGCTCCGATCTGCCGCTGATGCGCCCGGGTCAGGCGCTTGCCGGCTTTGGGGAACCGCTTACAGCGCTCCATGAGGCTGTAGACCTGGCCGAAGCCGGCGTGTCCTGTTTTGCTATGGAACTGATGCCGCGCATTACCCGCGCGCAGACTATGGACGCGCTCTCCTCCATGGCGACCGTCTCGGGATATCGCGCCGCGTTGATGGCTGCGGCTCATCTGCCGAAAATGTTCCCCATGTTGATGACCGCCGCGGGCACGATCACGCCGGCAAGGGTCTTTGTGCTTGGGGCTGGAGTGGCCGGCCTTCAGGCGATCTCTACCGCGCGCCGGCTTGGCGCGGTCGTCTCTGCCTACGATGTTCGTCCCGGCGTGAAAGAGCAGATAGAAAGCGTGGGAGCGAAATTCGTCCCTTTGGAAATGGATTCAAGCGTGGCGGAGGGCAAGGGTGGGTATGCCAAAGCTATGGATGAAGCCTTTTATCGCAAACAGCGCGAGCTGCTGACCGAGGTTCTGCGCGAGCAGGATGTCGTCATCACAACGGCCGCTGTGCCGGGACGCAAAGCGCCTGTCCTGATTACTGCAGAGATGGTCGCAGGCATGCCCGGAGGCTCAGTCATCATCGATATCGCCGCCGAACGAGGCGGCAACTGCGAATTAACGCGGCCGGGCGAAACGCTCTTCCATCACGGCGTCAGGATCGTGGGTCCCCTTAACCTGCCGTCTACGGTGGCGTACCACGCCAGCCAGATGTACTCCGCTAATGTTTCGGCATTTATCCGGCTCCTTGTGCATGACGGCGCTCTCAAAATCGATCTGGAGGACGAAATCGTTCGCGAAACCTTGGTTACCCACGCCGGCCGCGTCGTCCATCCCCGTATCTGCGAACTGCTCGAAAAGGAGGTAAGAGTGTGAGTTCCTACGAAATCGCCATTTGGGTCTTCATGCTTGCCGCATTTCTAGGATTCGAGCTAATCCGCCGCGTATCTCCTCTCCTGCACACGCCGCTCATGTCGCTGACGAACGCGATTTCTGCCATTGCCGTCGTGGGCGCAATCCTGATTACCGGCGAGAAGGATGCGTCTACACTCAGTCGTACGCTCGGCTTCATTGCCGTTGTTGCTTCAACCACCAACGTCGTCAGCGGCTATCTCATTACCGACCGCATGCTCAAGATGTTCAAAAAGCATGGTCCCGCGCAACAGAGCCGCGACGGCGGGCCCGGGCCCTCAGGCGTGGGCCGGGGTGCGGCCTGATGAGCCTGCGGTTCTCAGCTAGGCGAAGATTCAAGAAATGAGCCCGCGGTTCTCAGCCAGGCGAAGATTCAAGAAATGAGCCCGCGGTTCTCAGCCAGGCGAAGGTTCAAGAAATGATCGAAGCCATCTTTCCGGCCCTCTACATCCTTGCAGCAGCCGGCTTCATACTCGCGATCAAGTGGATGAATTCTCCGGCAACCGCTCGCCGGGGTGTCGTGGTTGGAGAGATCGGGATGCTGCTGGCCGTGGTGGGCACTCTTCTCCGTCACGAAGTCGTGAATTACCAGTGGATCCTCATCGCGTTCTTTATCGGTTCTGCCATCGGTGTCCCTCTCGCATACCTGATGCCCATGACCGCCGTCCCACAGCGAACTGCTTTTTCTCACGCTTGCGGAGCGCTTGCTTCCGCCCTGATCGGAACCGCGGAATACTTTCGCCGCACGCCGCACGGGTTCGTCATGGGCGCATTGGTGCTTGAGACGCTTCTCGGATTCCTCACCTTCACCGCCAGCCTGATGGCGTTCGGCAAATTGCAGGAGATCCTTCCGACGCGCCCCATCACCTACAAGGGCCAGAACTTTGTCAATTTAGGGCTCCTCGGCCTGGCCATTTTGATTGGCGTGGCCCTGATCATCTCGCCGGAAACAACCTGGCTGTTCCCGATCTTTATGGTCCTCTCGCTCGTATTTGGCGTCCTTCTCATCGTGCCGATTGGCGGTGCCGATATGCCCACCGTCATTGCGCTGCTCAATTCGTATGCAGGTCTGTCTGCCAGCGCGATGGGTTTTGCGCTGGATAACAAGCTGCTCGTCATCGCCGGAGCGCTCGACGGCTCTTCGGGCTTTATTCTTTCCGTCATCATGTGTCGTGCCATGAACCGTTCCTTCACGAACGTTCTGTTCGGCGCGTTCGGTACAATCCAAACCAGCGCAAAGAGCGTCCTGGAACGTCCCGTCCGCTCCGCCTCGCCGGAGGAAGCGGCAGAAATTCTCGATGCAGCCCGGAGCGTCGTCGTCATTCCGGGCTACGGAATGGCAGTCGCACAGGCGCAGCACAAATTGCGTGAAATGTTCGACGTGCTTTCCCGGCGCGGAGTCGATGTCCGTTTTGCAATTCATCCCGTGGCTGGCCGTATGCCCGGTCACATGAACGTCTTACTAGCCGAGGCCGACATCCCTTACGACCGGCTTTTCGAAATGGACGATATTAATTCCGAATTTCCCCGGGCGGATGTGGCCTTGGTGATCGGGGCGAACGATGTAGTCAATCCAGCGGCCAAAACGGACAAGAACAGCCCGATCGCCGGCATGCCGATCCTCAACGCTCACGAGGCGCGGACCGTCATGGTAATCAAGCGCAGTATGAGCCCGGGATTCGCGGGCATCGACAACGAGCTGTATTACATGGAGAAAACCCTGATGCTCTTCGGCGACGCTAAGTCTTTTGTCAGCAACATCGTTAAGGAACTCAATACGGCCTTTGCCGTAGCCCGCTGAAGGCACTTCCCAATCTAGTAAAAAAGCGCTACACTAACCACCTAAACGCCTGGACAGAGGCCCGTGAACGCTACAACTGCAGGCGAAAGCGCCTGCTCCACACCACGAAAGGGAGAAAACGAATGAGTGCAGCCACACTTTCCGCCCCGATTCCCCTCTTTCATGAGGCCAACGCCTACTGGCAAGATCTGATGCAGGAATGCAAGCGCCAGATAGAAGGCATCAACGCCAGCCTCACTCAGCATGGCGTGCCCGACGACGACCGCGTCAAATGGATCTCCGGTCAGCAGACAGAGATGAGCCGGTCGCAACTGCCTTCGACGAGAGTCCAGTTCAATATGCAGTTCTATCCCTGGGGACCGATGATCAGCGGAACCCTGACGGGCGAGCAGGCGGAAGGCATCAACTTTGCGCCGGAAGAATTCGACCTCGTCATTGCGAAGGACCTGGATGAGACCGTGGTCGCGATCATTGACGAAGGCCGCAGTTTCTCTCCGAGGGAAGTTGCCCACTTTCTCACCCAGAATTTCCGGCGCTGCTTTCCCTGCATATCACTCCCGCTCTAAAGCGCGAATAACAATCGCAACACATTCCCGGCAATGGAGGTCGGGTGCGAAGATCGTCTTTGATAGCGATGCTCAAATTTGCCTTTGCGATCTGCGCGATCGCCGTGTCTGCCAGTTTGACTTTGCCGGCCCAGACCTCTCAGGTAACACAGGGCCTAGTGGTCGTAAATCGTGCTCCGTTGCAGCCAAATGCGTTCAATGCACTGCCGCTCGGTGCGGTTGAACCACGGGGTTGGCTACGCAGGCAGTTAGAAATTCAAGCCGCCGGACTCACCGGCCACCTTGGCGATTTTTGGAGTGATGTGGGGCCGAATAGCGGCTGGCTCGGCGGTGCCGGCGAATCGTGGGAACGCGGACCCTACTATCTGGATGGCTTGTTGCCTCTGGCGTATGAGCTACAAGATCCCGGTCTAATCCGCAAAGCAAAACAGTGGGTCGACTGGACCCTGGAGCACCAGCGTTCCGACGGCCAAATCGGGCCACCGAAAAATGACGATTGGTGGCCGCGCATGATCATGCTCAAAGTCCTTACCCAATATCAAGAGGTGAGCGGCGATCCGCGCGTGATTCCTTTAATGCAGAAATACTTCGCGTATGAGTTGCGCGAGCTCCCGAAGCGTCCTCTTCGGGATTGGGGTAAGTACCGCTGGCAGGACAACGTCTACTCGGCCTTGTGGCTCTACAACCGTACTGGCGATGAAGATCTCTTGCGCCTGGCGAAGCTCCTGCATCAACAGGGTTACGACTGGGAGGCCCAGTTCTCGAATTTCAAGTACACGTCCAAAGAGACCAGCGAAAAGCTTGGCTTGAAAGATCACGGACCCATTCCCGATATAGCGATGCAAACGCATGGCGTCAATAACGCCATGGCATTGAAAGTTGCGCCTGTTTGGTGGCTTGTAAGTGGAGACGCTCGTGATCGCCGGGCGCTTGATCATCAGCTGGCGATGCTGGACAAACATCACGGCCTACCGAATGGAATGTTCAGCGGAGACGAGCATTTCGCCGGTCCCGATCCGTCTCAAGGGATTGAGCTCTGCGCGGTAGTCGAGACCATGTTCTCGCTGGAACAGGCATTCGCAATTCTGGGCGAACCCAGTCTTGCCGACCGCTTGGAGAAAGTAGCCTACAACGCCTTGCCGGGCACACTTTCGAACGACATGTGGTCTCACCAGTATGATCAGCAGCCGAATCAGATCGCCTGTACCAGGGCACACCGGCAGTGGTCCACGAATGGCCCAGACTCAAACCTGTTCGGCCTGGAGCCGAACTTCGGCTGCTGCACGGCCAATCTTCACCAGGGATGGCCGAAATTGGTTTCGAGTCTCTGGATGGCCACACCCGACGAAGGTCTGGTGACCACAGCTTACGCCCCGAGTCGAGTTCACACTACACTGAAAGGGGTTCAGATCACAATCGACGAGGAAACAGACTATCCCTTCCGCGGAACGGCGCAATTTGTTGTGCATCCGTCCCACGCGGCGGCATTTCCACTCGTCTTGCGGATCCCGGCTTGGGCCGATAGTGCCGCTGTTACCGTGAATGGAACGCCACATCAGATACAGCAGCGTGGTCCGTATCCGATAAAACGTACTTGGAAGGATGGCGATCGCGTGACGATACAATTCACGATGAGCTCGCGCGTCACGCACTGGTATCGTGATGCCGCGGTGTTTGAGCGGGGCCCGCTTGTCTTTTCACTTCCGCTCGATGGGCAATGGTCACAGTTGAAGAAGTATTCAGAAAAATCGGCGGACTGGCAGATCACTCCTGCTGCGGATTGGAACTATGCCGTCGAGCTCGGCGATTGCGATGCAAAGGTGTCGGAGCACCCTGTCGGCCCAGTGCCGTTCGATGTCAAGAACTCGCCCGTATCTCTGTTCATAAGAGCGCGCCGGTACCGCAACTGGTCAATCGTCCAAAATTCGGCCGGACCCGTTCCGGTCAGTCCCGTCACATCGCCGGATCCGCTGCAAACTCTGACTCTGGTTCCGTACGGAGCCGCTAAGTTGCGCATCACTGCGTTTCCCTATCTAGAAGAGAAATCGGCGTGCCGGTCCGCGATTAGGTGATAGAGCCGAGGATGTCGCCGAGATCGACAGGCGCATCGGAAACGGTCCCTCGCTTGAACTTCGGCCCAACCGCAATCGCTTCGGTCCCGCCCTCAAACCAGCCCACAAAGGCTGCCTGATCTGCTCCAGAAAGGCGTTGTAGGTTGAGCCAGGTGTAATATGCACCCATATCGGCGTCGATTACCGAGCCTTGCGGGTCTAGCTCGGGCTTGTTTCTAGCCTCGGTAAGAAGCTCGTTCATGGGACGTTCCCGCTGCCGCATCGTGAAACGCGCCAAAAGAGTTACCGGTTGCGCCCGCCGCAACGCCTCCCGCGCGGCCCACTGCACGAAGGTCGTGCTGAAAATCTGAGTGCCCGAGCCTTCTGTCAGTAAACTCAACTCGAACCGGCTTAACACCGCATTCCCGTTCTCGCTCATGCCGAGATCCTGTGGTTGCATGCGGGCCAGCAGCGACCGGAATGCTTCCGGGCCCGTCCCCGAGCCATAGATCTGAAGCATTTTCTGTTGCAGCCTTCCACGGATGGGCGTCAGCGCGCTGTACGAAACGCGTGTGAGCTTGTCGCCGGCTCCTTCGGTCGAGCCGCCGTCAATGTGCCAGTGGGCGAATGCTTCAGGGTGGCGTGCGGCCCTGGCATTCACGGCCTCTACCAGAGTTGGAAAGCCGTTTCGAGCTGTCACGCGACGGAAGTATGTGCCGTAGGGGCGCAGTTTCCGGAAAAGCGGATACCTTTTGTTTTGGATGCCTTGTCCAAATGTGACAATCGCCAGGCGGTTAACTGAAGGCTGTTTGTCCGGAACGGCCGCCGTCACTTTATCAAAGAAATCTACTGCGGCCCTATGGAAGGAATCGATCTGGTGAGTGGCCCAAAGATGAGCCGAAAGTTTTTCGGAAAAGGCAGCAGGCTGGTTTACCCAATCGGTCGATTCGAGCTCCTCGGAAATCTTTAGAACCGCGAACGGAGCGAACGATTGCTTGCGCTGCTCCTGCGAAATGGAGGTGAGGTAGGTGAACTGGCGATCCAACTCCTTCCGCTCCGCTGGGAATTTCCAGTCCCAGTCGATGAGTTCCCGCAACAGCAATGCGAGAAACGGAACAGGCATTTCCCGAAACAGCGCGATGTGATCGATCGCGGTCTGTTTCGCAAGCGGGGGGTATGCGCCAAAATTTGCGGGACTCAACTGCTGCGGCGTTAGCATCGGAGCACTCCGGCTACGCGGTACGGCCACTCGTCTGTGTCAATCTTACAACTCTACAGGAGCTTCTCTACATCGAGGTCGTTCAGGTTGGATATGACTATGTCCGGCTCCGCGGCTCTCAATTCCGCGAGTGATGTGACGCCGGTTCCCACTGCGATCGATTGAAAGCCGTTCTCTTTTGCCGCTTGAATGTCGTTTGTATGATCGCCGATCAGCGAGATGCGCGCCCGTTTCGAAATAAGTCCTTGCCGCCTCGCCCGCCATACGGCTACCTGGGCCAGCCGCTTCCGGGTCCTGCCGTCCTCCGCAAACGCGCCGGTAGAGAAGTATTCACGCAAGCCTGCCATCTCCACTTTTTTCCAACCGATCGCCGTGAGGTTGCCGGTCACAAGCCCCAGGCGAGCGTCCCGAGCCTGTAGGGTCTGAAGTATCTGGCGGACACCCGTGCAAACGAACGCGCTGAGGTCCGGGACGCAGCTCGCCGCATAGCAGCCCTGACACTCGGCGACAATTCCGCTCAGCGATCTTCGGATGCGGCTCTCGGTTTCGCCAGCGGCTCTCAGCAAGACGGCTATAAGGTCGCGATCCAGCATACCCGAGGTTGGAACACCGTTTAGCGTCGTCAGGTGTCCGGTCACCCGTCGGATCCCTTCGACAAGCGCATCCCTGTGGTGTTGCGCCGCGCCGCGCAGTAACGTTCCGTCGATATCGAACAGCACGAGGCTTCTGGACTGGGTCATCGCGTTCGTAGTTTCGGAAGAAGCGCCGTCAACAGCCGGATGAGAGTGCCCGATATGCGCCGGCCGATTTCGAGCACGTGTTCGTGGCGCACTTTTTCGCCGCTTAGTCCAGCCGCGAGATTCGTGACACAGGAGATTCCAAGCACTTCCATGCCAAGGTGATTGGCTGCGATCACCTCAGGAACGGTTGACATGCCGACGAGGTCCGCTCCGATGGCTCTGAGATATCGAATCTCGGCCGGTGTTTCATAGCTCGGACCAAGAACGGCAGCATAGATGCCTTCGTGCAGTTGGACGCCGAGTTCCGCAGCCGTTTCGAACGCCATGGCGCGCATGCGCGGAGAATAGGCTTCCGTCATGTCCGGGAACCGCGGACCGTGATGCGGGTCATTCCTCCCGACCAGAGGATTCGCTCCTTGCAGATTGATGTGATCCGATATCGACACCAGCGCGCCGGTTGCGTATGCCGGGTTGATCCCACCGGCAGCGTTTGTCAAGACGATCTGCTTCACCCCCAGCTCGCGAAATAAATGAACGCCGCTTGCGACCTGCCTGGCCGTATAACCTTCATAAAGATGAAAGCGGCCGGACATCACGGCGACATCAGTAATGCCCGCTCCGTTTGCGCCGAGCGTTCCCACTACGAACTCACCCTGATGGCCAAGTGCGGTCGCCTCCGGCATTCCGGGAAGCTGACTGTACGGAATGCGTACGGAATGGATGAGCGAATCCGCGAATGCACCCAGGCCGCTGCCGAGCACCACGCCGACGGCGGGCCGCAGGGATGTCCTCGATTCGACAAGCCGCGCGGCATCACGCATCTTACGAGTCTAGCGGTCAGCCTTCAGCGAACGGCCGTCAGCAAGTCGGATACTCTAGTTAGATCAGGGGCTCAAGCAGCCTCTTTTTTGAGGAGTACAAATGAAGACCACACTACTTTCCATCGCGCTATTACTCGGCGCGTATGCGATCACGCCTGCCTATGGCTGGCAAGTCGCGCAGGACGCGAAAGATGCCGTGAAGGACGGCGCCAGTGCTACAAAGAAGGGCGTCGAGAAAGGCACCGAAAAGACCACCGAAGCGACAAAGAAGGGATATCACAAGACGAAAAAGGCCGTAAAGAAGGGAACGAGCGAGGTCAAAGAGAAAACAACGCAGTAATAGCTCCCGGAGCGCTATGCCGCCGGTAGCGTTGACCATCGCTGGGTCGGATCCGAGCGGCGGCGCGGGCATCCAGGCCGACCTCAAAACATTTCATCGGTTCGGCGTTTACGGCCAAGCTGTGATCACACTGATAACCGTTCAGAACACCAAAGCGGTTTTGCGGGTAGAGACCCTCTCTCCGGACCTGGTGCTAGAACAGATTCGGGCAGTCGTTTCCGATATTCCACCCAATGCCGCCAAAACCGGCGCCCTGGGCACGGCGGAGATCATCGAGGCTCTTGCAGAGGCAGCCGTGTCCTTCACCTTTCCACTGGTCGTCGATCCGGTGATGATCAGCAAACACGGCGCACGACTTGTTTCAGCGAATGCGGAACAAGTGCTCAAAGAAAAATTGCTGCCACGAGCGTTCCTGGTGACACCGAATATTCCCGAGGCCGAAGCGCTCACTGGCATGACGATCTGTTCCGAAAAAGACATGGCATTGGCAGCGGAGCGCTTGCTGGACTTCGGATGTAAAGCAGCCTTGGTCAAGGGCGGCCACCTCCAGGGTGACCCGGTTGACGTGCTGGGCTGGGCTGGCACGCACTGTTCGTTTCGAGGCAGCCGGGTCAACACGCCTCACACTCATGGAACCGGCTGCACATATTCGGCGGCGATCACCGCGGGGCTCGCGCGGAACAAGGACTTATCCGAAGCGATCTCGGAGGCGAAACAGTTCGTCCAGCGGGCTATCGAGCAGGCACCTGGCTTGGGGCGGGGCATCGGACCGCTGAATCACATGGCTTGAAGTAAGAACGCTCAACTGCCGGAGCCGGCACTCTCTTTTGCGACCAGGTGAAGCGGGCGAGAATCGCCGTGTGACGACGATACGAACGCCGTAAGATACGAGCCGAGCTCGTCCTTTATGTAGGTGCCAAGGCCAGCCGCCCGCTCGCCCGAAGGGAGCGTTGTACCGCGAATGAGGTCGAAGAGTTGTGCCATTTCCGGATCGCTGGCTTCCCCGCCTTTTGCCAGAGAGTATGTCAGACGCTCTAAAAGGGTTCGGAGCTTTCCATATTGTTCGTAAACTCTCTCAGAAAAGAAAGCGCCGTTCTTTGCGTTATTTTCAATTAGAGCCTTCAGAAACGAGCTCGCCCAGGCATAATCACGACGTTTGCCTTTGATGCCCCAGTTCCTGCCAAAAACCGCTAGGAGTTCGTAGAACGCGGGATATGTCTCGATCCTCTTCTTGAGGATCTCTGTCATTTGCGCTTGCCGCAGACCTTCCTCGTCCACTCGAAGCTTAGCGGCGAGCGATTCCAGTTCCCGCGCTTTCAGACGCGCTTGCGTATCGAGTTCCTGAGCTTTGATACGCGTTTGAGTATCCAGCTCTTGAGCCTTGAGAACTGCCTGATGGTTCAACTCGGTGACCTTAAGGTCCGCCTGAGCCTTGATGGTTCGGCGCGCTACCCGGTAAGAAACAATCGAGCCAATTGCTGAAACGATCGCGGAAATCAAAGCAGCTAAGGCACTTGAACTCAGAAGCGACGGGTCCATATGGAGAGCACAGAAGAGTATAGCTGATCTTCGAGCGCGCTCTATATTCGCCTTGTATTCGCCTTTAAAGAATGATATTCTGCCTGCGTGCCGCTATTCACGGCTGGAGAACACGATGCCTCAAGTTGAAGCCTTTCTAAACGAATTTGACGAAGAGATGAAGAGCACCAGGAAACTGCTCGAACGCGTTCCGGACGGTAAGTTCGATTACAAGCCGCATGAGAAATCCATGCACCTTGGCCGGCTTGCAAGCCATGTCGCCGAGCTGCCGGGCTGGGTCAAGGAGACGATGAGCCTTGAACTTCTCGTGATCCAGCCGGGGCAGAAGCCCTTCTGGGCCAAGTCGCGGCAGGAATTGCTCGAAGCCTTCGATAAAAATGTCGCAGCCGGGCGCGAGAAACTCGCTGCGGCCAGCGATGCCGATCTGCAGAAGACCTGGACACTCAAATTTGGAGACCGAACGGTCTTTTCCATGCCCCGCTCGCAAGTCCTGCGCGGGATGGTCCTGAGCCATCTTATTCACCACCGCGCGCAACTCGGCGTTTACCTGCGCTTGAATGAAATCGAGATTCCGGGCATGTACGGCCCGTCAGCGGATGAGATGAAATTCTGGCAGGCGGAGCCGGAGAAGGCGACAGCGTAAGGGCGTCAATAAATTGGGTCGGGCATGCCCGACCCTTTTGGTTTAGTATTTCGGGACCGAGGGATCGACCTTGTCGCTCCAGGCGAGGATGCCACCGGTCATGTTGCGCACGTGTTTGAAGCCGCTCTGCTTCAAGAAATCGACCGCTTTCTGGCTGCGCGCGCCGCTCTTGCAGTGCGCAACAATGTCGGCCTCGGGATTGAGCTCGTTCAAATGCTTCGGCAACTCGCCTAAGGGGATGAGCTTCGATCCTGGAATACGCGCGATCTGATATTCGTGCGGCTCGCGGACGTCGATCAGCAGAAAATCGTCGCCGCGATCCAGCTTCCGCTTTACTTCCTGCACGTCGATGATGCCTTCAGTTTGGACCGGCTGGGCCGGGGCTGGACGAATGCCGCAGAACTCCTGGTAGTCAATGAGTTTCGTAACGGTAGGATGATCGCCGCAAACCGGACAGTTGCGATCGCGCCGCAGTTTCAACTCGCGAAAATGCATCCCAAGAGCATCGTAGAGCAGCAAACGGCCTTTCAGCGTCTCGCCGGCGCCAAGGATGAGCTTGACCGCCTCGGTGGCTTGAATCAGGCCTATGATACCGGGCAGAATTCCGAGCACACCACCTTCCGCGCAACTTGGCACAAGCCCGGGGGGCGGCGGCTCCGGATATAAGCAGCGGTAGCAAGGTCCATCTTCGTAGGCAAACACGGTTGCCTGCCCTTCGAAGCGAAAGATGGAGCCGTATACGTTAGGCTTCTTCAACAGCACGCACGCATCGTTCACGAGGTATCTCGTCGGAAAATTGTCCGTGCCATCAATGACGATGTCGTAGTCCTTCAGAATCTCGAGCGCGTTCTCGCTCGACAAGCCGGTCGCGAACTTGTCGATCAGAATATTCGGATTGATGTCCCGCATCCGATCTCCGGCGGAATCCAGCTTCTTGCGGCCGATGTCGCTGGTGCCGTGAATCACCTGGCGCTGCAGATTGGAGGCATCTACCACGTCGAAATCGACGACACCGATGCGGCCTACTCCGGCAGCCGCGAGATACAGGCCTAGCGGCGCGCCTAAGCCACCCGCGCCAATCATAACGACCTTGGCCCGCTTCAGCTTGAGCTGCCCTTCCATTCCGACCTCGGGCAGAATCAAATGACGGCTGTAGCGCGCGATCTCCTCATTCGATAGCGCGGCCGTTTCAGGTTCTGCGACCGCGGTTGCGCCGCCGGCGATGCTCGGAACGATGGAGATCGTTTCGTTGCCCTCCAGGCGGGTCGCGTCCTTATCGAGGTAGCGGATGTCTTCGTCGTTGACGTAGATATTGATGAAACTGCGAAGCTTCCCCTGGTCGGTGAAGAGATTCTTTTTGATATTTGGATACTGTGCCGTTAACTGTTGGAGAACATCGGCGACCGTTCCGCCGTTGACATCTACAGAGTCTCTTTGCTCTGTGAACTGCCGTAGAGCGGTGGGGATCAGGATTTTTGCCATTTCAATTCCTCGCTGTCTGCCCGTGTCTGGTCTGGATCGGGCAGGAAACTATTCGCATGATCGAACTTGCCGTTTTGGATAGACAGCACGACAAAGGAGTACCACGGGCACGAATTCTGTAAGTCCGTCTTCGAGAAATATGCGTCGCAGTCCGGGTGCGAGTGGAAGATACCGATAAGATCGAGCCCGCGCGAGCGCGCCGCTTGATCGGCCGCCAGCAGGTCCTCCGGACGAAGCTCATAGCGTGCGCCTTGCGAGCCATTGTATGAGTTTTCCAGGGGAACCGCTTCGGTCACCACTTTTGCTTCACCGCGCATGTACCCGAGCATTGCGCCGCAACACTCGTTCGGATAGGTCCGTTCGGCGTGGAGAACCATGGTGTGCCACGGCTTCCGTTCAATTTCAATCATTCCAGAAAGATTCGCTCAGGTACTTCTGACCGCCATCGCAAAGGATGGTCACTACCGTACCAGGCTGTCCCTCATCAGATACCTGCTCCGCTACGCGAGTCGCAGCCAGAACGTTGGCGGCTGCCGAAATACCCACGAGAAGTCCCTCTTCTCGTGCCAGGCGGCGGGCCAGCGCATAGGCGTCTTCTGTTTCCACCCATAGATTATCGTCGGCCAGAGTGGGGTCGTAAATGCGCGGCTTTATCGACGTCGGCATGTGCTTGGTGCCTTCGAGGCCGTGAAGCGGAGAAGCAGGCTGAACGGAAATGCATTGCACCTCCGGTAGGTCGTGCCGGAGCCGCCGGGTCACACCGGTGAACGTGCCGCTCGTCCCCAACGCCGCGACGAAATGCGTGATGCGCCCACCGGTTTGCTCAATAATTTCGGGGCCCGTAGTGGCATAGTGCGCCTGCCAGTTGGCAGGATTGCTGTACTGGTCCGGATAGAAATACTTCTCCGGGTCGCGCTCGTAAATGGCGCGGCAGGTACGCAGTGCGCCGTCCGAGCCTTCGCCGGGGTCGGTAAGCACCAGTTCCGCACCGTAAGCCCGCAGAATCTCCTTTCGCTCGGACGAGGCGTTCGCGGGAAGGCAAAGCTTCACGCGATAGCCTTTTGTGGCGCAAATCATGGCGTAGGCGATACCGGTGTTCCCGCTGGTAGAGTCCAGCAGAACTTTGCCGGGCACAAGCTGTCCGCTCTGCTCGCCTTGCCGGATCATGTTCAACGCAGGCCGGTCCTTCACCGAGCCACCCGGGTTGAAGAACTCAGCCTTCCCGAACACCCGGACAGCGCCGCGCCTCGCGAATTCGATCTCAATCAGCGGGGTGTTGCCGATTCGATCAAGCAGGGTGGACTGGATGAGGCACTCGGCAACGGCTGGCATCTCTTTCTAGTGTAAGTCCATAGGGTTTAAGAAGAAAGCAGTTCAGGTACCAAGAGGTATAGCCACGCCCGGGGCATGCTAGCCGCGCTTCTTGGTCACGGCCCTCAAAAATATTTCTATTCCGTTCTCATCTTTAGGCTTATTACACGGCCGTCATTTGCCCCGATCCGTTTTTTGCCTCCTGCGTGCTAAGGTCAAGCAGCTTATGTCTACCCAGGCTCAAGTCGATGCCAATCGACGCAACGCTCAGCTCAGCACGGGTCCCACGTCGGAATCTGGTAAAGCCAAGTCTTCTCTCAATGCCGTGAAAACCGGTCTGACCGGCCGCACGGTTCTGCTCCCCGGCGATGATGCCGCTCTCTACGAAGCGCATGTGGCGCGATTCATCGCGCGCTTTCAGCCTTCCGGCGAGGAAGAACAAAACCTGGTGCAATCTTTAGCGGATACCGAGTGGCGTCTTCTCCGGATTCCTTCTCTGGAAACTGGCATCTACGCCCTCGGCCGGCTCGAATTCGCCGAACTGTTCCCGAATGAAGGGGAAGCCGTGCGCAACCAGCTCATCGAAGCCAAGATCTTCCTCACCAATCAGCGCCAGTTCAACAATCTGAGCATTCAGGAAAACCGGCTGCTGCGCCGCCGCGACAAAGATACGGCGGCCCTGCGCGAGCTGCAGGAAAAGCGCAAGCGTCAAACTAAAGCTCGCCTGGATGAAGCCGCCCGCCAATATATTAAGGCCGTTCATGAAGGCCGTCACGAGGAATGGGAGCCGGAGGATTTTGGGTTCGAATTTTCACTC
>DATBHS010000222.1:0-39711 GCA_036557345.1 Bryobacteraceae bacterium | reverse complement strand
GGCTATTTCGGAGGTGCACTCTATCGCAAATCTGTACCCTTCAGAGGAATGGTGCAGTATCAAAGCGCGATTCGGCTTCGTGCCTAGAGCGCGGCGAACTAATTTCCTTTGCCTTGGTGCGGGCGTTCGAGCTGATAATGCTCAACGAATTGAGTGATTGCTCGACGCAGCGAGGTTTCGCCGAAGAGGATGAGCTTGGATAAACGCTCGCTTTTGATAGAGCGGACCCAGCGCTCCGCAAAGGCATTCAGATTTGGGCTGCGGGCGGGTAGAGCGAGCGGGTGAACGGCAGCGGAGCGAAGCGTGTCTCGAAACGCAGCGCAGAACTTGGTGTCGCGGTCATGCAGAACAAAACGTACCGGGAGCAGACGCCGTCAATGAGGATCCACAGTCCGGCAAGCCATCTGGACCATCCAGTCTTCGGGGGGATATGGAGTGATTCCAGCCAGCGTGACGCGGCGCGTCTCCAAGTGAAGGAAGAACGATACGTAATAGGTTGCCAAGCCGCGCCAGATGAGCGCTTCGACGGTGAAGAACTGGCGGGGCTTGGCCGTTCGGCGCGAAGTTAGCCAACGAAGGAAGCAGCAGAACTGTTGCGTCCACTCGCCGGCATCATCTGGTCATCTTCTCTGACGTAATTGGGTACGGGTCTATCTCGTCGCCTTCATGCATTACATCGCTGGGACTTGCTACTACCGTATCGCCAATATGCAAGCCGCCCATGACTTCGATCCGATCGCCATAATCGCGGCCTGGGACAATGGTTTGCAGATGTACTCGCCGGTTCACTCCTACGACAGCGACGCGTGTACCGTCGCTCGAGACAATGAGCGCAGTGCTCGGAATCAGTAGAGGCGGGTTTTCACGAGGCGTGCTCAGCTTAACTCGAGCGTACATGCCTGGCAAAAGAATGCCGTCTGGGTTTGGTACGTGAATTTCAACGAGCAAGGTGCGCGTAGTGGGATCGAGGGCGTCTGCTGTTCTTGCGACTGCGCCATTGAATTGCTTACCCGGCAGATTTGACACCGTGATCCTGGCGGCGTCACCTTTGTGAACGAAACCCGCGTGGGATTGCGGAACGTTGACATAGATCCGAAGCTCGCCGGCTTGGGCGATGCGGAACAGAAGGGTGCTGCCCTGGTTCACGAGTGCGCCTGAGTCGAGATTGCGTTGTGTAATGACTCCATCAAAGGGCGCCACCACAACTCGATACCGCTCAATGTTTTCTAGCCGGGCGACGTTCGCTTCCGCAGCTCCTACGGCGCTTCGCTGGACAACTACAGCCTGCTCCATGGCATTTATGGCGGCAATCTTCGACTGATATTGAGCCTGGTATTGATCGTTCTCCTGCGCCGACACTGAACCGTCGCCGACGAGATTCGCAAACCGCTTCGCAGTGACGCGAGCGAGTTCTAATTCGGCCCGGCCCTGCCGAAGATTGGCCTCGGCCTGTCCTACACCGGCGCGAGCCTGTGCCAGAGCGGCTTGTGCCTGGCGAACCTGTTCATCAAGCTCAGGCGCCTCTATGATGGCGAGCGTCTGTCCGGACCGGACGTTATCGCCGATGTCGACGAGGCGCTGCTTGAGATAACCATTGGCTCTCGCGAGGATGGGAGCCTCAATAACGGCCTGGATGTTGCCGGGAAGTTGCAAATCGGTATCGGACGACGAACGACCGACCGTGATGATCCCAACACGCGGGAGAGCTTGTTCGCGGACATGAGCCTCGTCCGCGATGGTCATGGTTCGGCTATGCAGCGGCAGGTAGCCGGCAAAGAAAGCAATTACAAGAAGGATGAGAACCGCGATGCAAAGGGAGACGATGGTCAATCGGGAAGGATGCCAGGAGCTGACGGGAATATCGGCAGAATTGTGAGGCTTCCCTCGCAAGGCCTCGAGTTCTCGGCGCAGCGCTTCATTTTCACGACGCAGTCTTTGCTCGACGGTCGCGAAATCCTCAGTGCCGGGAAGGTCAGGTTCGCTGTGACGCATCAGTTCCAGGCATTCAGCATCGTTTCCGCCTCGCGCTCTCGTTCCCTGAGGCGTTGTTCGTGATCAACCGGCGGTTCGTTACGTAAGTAGCTGTATATCAGGGGGACAATGAACAAAGTTGTGATGGTGGCGCATAGCAGACCACCAATAACGGCGCGCCCCAATGGAGCATTCTGCTCGCCGCCTTCGCCGAGGCCCAGAGACATGGGAAGCATGCCGAGAATCATTGCCGTTGCGGTCATCAGCACCGGCCGCATACGGGCATAACAGGCTGAGCGTGCGGCCTCTGTAGCGGATTCGATCATTGACCGTTCGTCATTTGCGAAAGTGACGATAAGGATGCTGTTGGCAGTGGCGACACCGATGCACATCATGGCACCCATAAGCGAGGGTACACTAAGCGTCGTGCCAGTTACGAACAAGGTCCACAGTATTCCAGCGATCGCGCCGGGAAGCGCGGTGAGGATGATAAATGGATCGAGCCACGACTGAAAGTTCACTGTCAGCAGCAGATATACCAGTGCAACCGCAAAGATCACTCCTAGGCCCAGCCGGAAAAACGACGACTGCATGGTTTCAACCTGCCCGCGTAAGTTGAAGGAAGTGCCGCGGGGCAGATGGGCTTCCTCCTCGCGCATGATGCGCTCGACCTCCTTCCCGACCCCACCGAGATCGCGCCGGTCCACGTTCGCATAGATATCGAAGACCGGCCAGACGTTGTAGTGGTTCACAATCACCGGGGTATTGGCGCGCTCGACGGTGACGAGGTTGGAAAGCAATTGAGTTGAACTGGCGACGGCACCTGGATTGCCATACATCTGAGAGGCCTCGTTCGGAGCTGCACCGACGAAGGTCCCACCGGATGCAGCACTCGTTGAGGATGCGGGCGTGCGATTTGTTCCAGGTTCGTTCGAGACCGAAACCGGAGTGCGCAGTAGCGAATCGAGTGAATCAATGCGGTACTGAGGAGTCTGTACGCCGATGTTGTAATTCACTCCGTTTGACCAATTCATCCAGAAGTTCGGTGCAACCGTCGCGCTGCCGGTGAGGGAAATCAGGAGGCTGCTTGTAACGTCGCGCTGGGTGAGGCCAAGTTGAGAGGCCTTTACGCGATCGACATCCAGTTGCAATTCGGGTTGGGCGACCACCTGGTGAATGTGCACGTCGGCAGCGCCCGGAATGCGAAAAATCTTTTCTACAAGGCGACGAGCGATCAGATAGTTTGCGTCCGCGTCGCGCCCGACAACCTGAAGGTCGATGGGCGCAGGGAGACCAAAGTTGACGATCTGGCTGGTAATGTTGGCCGGCTGAAAGAAAAATGACATGTCGGGAAAGTCATGACTCAAACGCTTACGCAGCTGAATCTCATAATCACGAGTCGATCCGTGTCTTTCCTTATTTAGCGAGATCAGGATTTCTCCGTCGGCGGAAGAAATTGTGGGGATGTCGCCCTGCGCAATGATGGGCCAGCTATTCGGGATGCCGATGTTGTCGATGAGCATATCGATCTCGTCGGATGGGATGACGGAACGAATCGCGCGTTCAAGGGCGGCAAACCGAGCCTCCGTTTCTTCAATACGCGATCCCGCCGGAGCCCGGGCATGCAGCCGCATTTGACCGGAATCGACGTTGGGAAAGAAATCCGCTCCTATCCACGGCAGGAGACAGAACGACAGGAGGCATAGGCCGACGAAAAACCAAAGTGCGACAGCGCGATGCAACAGGCACCAATCGAGAAGCCCGATGTAGCGAGAGCGCAGCTTCTCAAACTGGGTATCGAAGAGACGGTGGGCGTACCAAAGAAGGCTGCGGCGGCCTTCCTCCCGATTTTCCCGAGATACTTGATGCTGGTACATCTCGACACCAAGCAGGTAAGCCATCATGGTCGGAACGAGCGTCCGCGAGAGCAGGTAAGACGCCGCCATTGCAAAGACGACCGCAAGAGCTAATGGTGTAAAGAGATACCTGGCCGTACCTGTCAGGAGCAGAACAGGTACAAAAACGATACATATTGAAAGTGTGGCGACGAGGGTAGGAACAGCGATCTGAGAGGCACCATCGAGCACAGCACGAATTAAGGGCTTACGCATGGCGATGTTTCGATGCGTGTTTTCGATTGCGACGGTTGCGTCATCGACAAGAATACCGACCGCAAGGGCAAGGCCGCCCAGCGTCATCACATTGATAGTCTGGCCCAGAAGCTTGAGAACGGAGAGCGACGCGAGAATCGAGAGCGGAATGGAAATGCAAACGATAACCGTGCTGCGTACACTACCCAGAAAAAGCAGAATCATTAACGCGGTCAAGCCGGCGGCGATCAGGGCCTCTCTGAGAACACCTTGAATGGACGCCCGAACAAAAATCGATTGATCGGCGAGAGCGACCACTTTCAGCTCTGGAGGAACGTTGGCGAGAATTCTCTTGAGGGCGACTTTGACTGCGTTGACGATTGCGAGAGTGGATGCTTTCCCGTTGCGGGTGATGGAGATCAACACGCCACGCGAGCCGTTCGTCCGAACAATATTGTTCTGAACCGAAAAGCCGTCACGAACCTGCGCCACATCTTTCATGTACACAGTGGCGCCGTTGACAGTTTTGATAGGCAGATTGTTGAGCTCGTCAAGGACGACAGGACTGCTATTCAAACGGATCTGGTACTCTGTCTGCGCGAACTTTGCGGTGCCGGCCGGAAGGATTAAATTCTGATCGTTAAGCGCGTTAGAGATGTCAATTGGAGACAATTGCTTCGCATAGAGCTCATCAAGGTTCAGATCAACCATAACAGAGCGTTGTTTCCCACCGAGAGGATAGGAAACGGACGCCCCTTGCACCGTGCCTAACGGTGTGCGGATGAAGTTGTTGCCGAGGTCGAAGATTTCCTGCTCCGTCAGCGTCTTGCTTGAGAGGCCAAGCTGGAGGATGGGAACGCTGGCGGCATCATATTTAAGTACATTGGCGGGAAACATGCCTGGCGGCATCTGGCGCAGCGCCGTTTGCATCGTTGCCGTGACTTGAGCGACGGCCATATCGATCTTTACATTGGGATGAAAATAGACCTTGACGACTCCGTAGCCGGTGTAGGCCTGTGATTCGATGTGTTCAATATCGTTGACGTTCGAGGTAAGGCTTCGCTCGAAGCCGGTGATAACGCGCTTTTCCATCTCTTCCGGAGAAAGACCTCCGTAGACCCACAAAACGCTGACGACCGGAATATCGATGTATGGAAATATATCGACCGGCATCGTAAAGATAGCGGTGGTGCCGAGAATGGCAATGAGGATGGCCATCACCAGGAAGCTGTAGGGGCGAATCAGGGCAAGCCGGACAATCCACATGACAGTTGGTCATACTCCGCGCTCCACGAAGGGCGCGCGAAAAGCTGGTAGCAGTATAGCGTTTTGTCGTGTAGGTGGACCCAGGGTGGTGATCTGCGGAAAGCGGGCTCGGCGCATACGATTCGCGTCTGGAGGACACAGTGTTACCGAAGCTTAACCGTCGTTTCTGTGGGCTGGATCGGCTAACATCTTCGTGAGGCACTGCCCCTTACCGGTAACGAAACCGGAGAATCAATGCGGTCGGAAGCGAACTTGTCCATGCGCAGATAATGAACGCAAAGAAAAATAGTGCTGGGTTCAGAACGTCATAGATAGTCAACGGAAACAACAGACCGATGAATCGTCCTTCGCTGAATCACGGCAGCCTAAAGTTCTCGACCAGCATAAGGTCGCTGCCTTCCTCATCGTATTGGTCGTACAGAATGTAACGGGAATCGGGCGAAACGCTCACGCCGGTGTGGAAAGGGCGCTTCGCCACTACCACAGGGGTGTTTCGGCCTGTGGCGAAGCTTAAGAACCGGATGAACCGCTCCTGGCCTGCATGTGGCGGGGCTCCGTAATAAATACCCTTCGAAGTCACCGTGAAACCAACCGGGTACCGCTGCGTTGGCCCTGCAACCCTTACCGCTTGGCCACCTTGTACCGGCACACTCCAGATTTCACCCGGATCCTCCGGACGATGATAGTAGATCGTCTTGCCATCAGGCGATTCGACGGGATTGTGTGCCTGGCCAGGAGTAACGATCTGTACCGGATCGCCTCCGTCACTTGACATTCGCCAAATCTGCCTCTTGCCGGAGCGCCTGCTCGAAAAAAATATCGCCCGGCCGTCATGTGAGTAAACGGGGTAGTGATCCTCCCAGTCATTTTTTGTCAAGCGCTTTACGGGACCGCCGGCAGCCGGCATGACAAACACATCCGTCGGTCCTTCGGGACGTGCATGAAAGGCAATCCACTGGCCGTCATGGGACCAAGTCGGAGTTCCGACCATCGGTCCGCCGAAAAATGTCAACCGTACAGGATTCGAGCTATCGGAATTCGACACCCAGATCTCGCGGGAACCAGATCGCGAGGACGCGAAAGCGATTTTCTTGCCATCGGGCGAGTACTGGGGTGTTTGGTCAATCCAGGTAGAAGAAATGAATAACTGTCCCGCGACCGGAGGCTTTCCATCCATAGGCAGTTCGGCGCGCCAGATATTGGTGTCTTCGAACTGTCGCGCATACACCAAATCATGGCCGAGGGCAATTTCCGAAACGTCATCACTGAGGAGTATTCTTCTAGCACGCGCCTGAGGATTTGCGACATCTATGACTCGTACCTCGCGCCCCTGGCTTGAGTCTTCACCAAAAACATACAGGATATGGTGGCCATCGGGTGTCCAAACGGGCTCAGCAGACCAGCGTTTGTTATTAGTCAGACGTCGCGGTTCGCCCCTAGGGCGAAAGTCGGCGTCCAAAGCCAGCAGATAAATTTCGGCTGTGAAACCTCCTGGAAGGCGGCAGAAAGCAAGGAATCGGCTATTCGGTGAAAAGGCGGGCATACGATCACCGTAGAAATTGGCTGGCGGCGCGGTGAGCCGGCGTTTTTCGCCCGTAAGCGAAAACAGATAAATACCGTCGGACGGTTCTCCGGCCTCGTGATGGGTGGCCGCAATCCAACGTCCGTCCGGCGCCCAGGTAAGTGCTCTCGGCCGCCTGGGTTGAAACCAAGTTTGCTCCCACGTTTCAGCTAGCGTGTGTTCGGGGCCCCCAGCCGCTGGGACGAGCACCAATTGGCCGCGTTCGCTGTTCAATCGGCGCAGAAAGGCAATTGTGCGTCCGTCGGGAGACCAGGCCGGACTCAAATCCTCTGCCGGGTCGGTCGTCAGCCGCACAGGAGGGCCCGAATGGTTAGGCATTGTGTATATGTCAAAGTTGGCTTGGTTCTCGCCATTCCAGGTAAAGGCAACTTGGGTGCCATCGGGCGAGATCGCTGGGTTCGCCTCGAATCCGGTAAAGGTGGTCAGCGGCACGGGACGCTCAACTCGCGTAAGGCTATGATTCCGGAGCATGAAATAAATGCCAGTTCCGGTTACTGCCACGGCGATCACTGCGGCGATCCAAATTCCAACTCTTCTCTCCCGCTTCGGAGCTGGAACTGAGTGTATTTTTTTATCGCCTTCATTCGGTCTCGTTTCCACCTCGGCGCAAAAGCGGTAGCCGTGCTTTGCCACCGTCTCGATATAACGTGGTCGTCCTGCCGAGTCACCAAGCGCCTGTCGGAGTCTTGTGACCGCTGTATTCAGGCCATGTTCGAAGTCGACAAATGTGTCGGCTGGCCACAGGCGCAGGCGAAGATCGTCCCGCGTGATCACCGCGCCCGGCTGTTCAAGCAGTGCGGCCAATACCCGGAACGGTTGCGTTTGCAATTTAATTCGCACACCGCGCTTTCGAAGCAGGCGCCTTTGAACATTGACTTCGAAAGGTCCGAACCGGACTATACTGGCGTCACGAGCGGTACTTACTACGACGTATTCGGCTGCAGAATTTGCAAGTAGACGTCGCTCGGCCAGGATCCGCAACACTTTGTTCGGGTTACGCCGCGACATGATGTTTCCTACTCGTGAGGTGCGGAGATTTGGTGATGGTACCAAAATGTCCACACGGTCGAGTCTTGGATCGCGGCAACGATGTGAATTTGCCGTTCTCCAGCGGGCGTCGGCCGCGTTTTTGAGGTAATCAGCCTCACGTAATAACCGGATCGTGTCAAGACGAATGTTCATGTATTTAGGAGTTTAAAGATGAAAACTTTCGTTGCCGCCGCTGCGCCGTTGTGCCAAGCGGCGCTTTTTTTGATGTCGTTCGCCGGGGCGGGACTTTCTCCGCTTGCGGCGCAGGAAGACAGCATAAACCGGGGGGATAGCGCTAATGATCGCGACCGCGGTCACGGAAGCTTCCACATAGACACGGTGTTGTACCAGGGCGCCCTGGTACACGACGAACAGTGGGTCATGACCCGCGGAACGACAAATAACCAATTGTTAGGCGTGTTTGGCGGGACTTGCTCAGTCATTCCTAGCAATGTAAGTAACACTGGCGGTTTCGAGCTCGTCCGCTTCGAAGCCGAATATCAGGGTCTCGGTGTGTGGAAGCTGACTCATACTGACACGGTAGTCGGAACCGCAGTCGCGCAGACGGGAGAGCGATATAAGTACACCTACAATCTTCTTAGCTCCGCTACAGGCATAACGACTAACGGCAAACCGCCAAATCCGAGCCGGGCGATGCCCACGGCAACCAGCCGCGGGTTCCTCGATCCGGTCCCCGCCAATATTCAATCGGCCGCTCTCAAGCTGGAGGATTTCTTCTTGTTGCGCGATCGGCCGGCTGGACAATTGGTCGCAGATGCTCATGTGGTTGTCAGGCTCCATCGAGCGATCGATCCTTCTGAGCAGCCTCCCGCGTTTTTTCCGTTCATTCTCAACGGCTACATTGCGACGGACATCCAGACAATAGCCGGACAGGCCGGTTGCGATCCGCTGTAGATTAACTGATTGGCACAGCCAGAGTTGCCGGCCACGAAGACAGGAGATTCAACGACTAAGAAACCAAGTTGCAGTTGATATCACGGGCTGCGCTGCGCGTTCCTATTCACCGTTTCGGCAGTGCGGAGCGCAGCCTGATAGGTCATGAGTTTCCGTCTGACGCCCATTTTGGGGAACTAAATGAGCGCTGAGCGGTAATTTGCGCAGTACCGTGCATCTAAAGCATGGACTCCGAAGCAGGGGATGGAGTGACTGGTGTCCCGATCGGTTCCTTGAACACCATGCGGGATACCATGAGGTCGTGAATCTTCCTGTGAACCCGCCGGTATTGCCGATGCTCGCTAAGCGGGTGGACGAATTACCGATCGATGGTACGTGGATTTTCGAACCCAAGTGGGATGGATTCCGCGCATTGGTCTTTCGTGATGGCGATGAGATCCTCATTCAAAGCCGCGACGAAAAACCCTTGAACCGCTATTTCCCGGAATTGCTCGATGCATTGCATTCGGCATTGCCGGCTCGCTGCGTGCTCGATGGCGAAATTGTCATCGTGAAGAATAACGGGCTCGATTTCGACGACCTTCAGCTCCGTCTCCATCCAGCCGCCTCGCGCGTCCATCTTTTGTCTCAACAAAGACCGGCATCCATCGTATTCTTCGATCTGATCTGTGAAGGTAACCGCGATCTGTGCAGTCAACCCTTTAAACTGCGGCGTCAGATGCTCGAATCACTGCTAGCCTCCGCCACTCCGCCGATTCATATCACGCCGGCGAGCAGCGATTCGAAGACCGCGTCGGATTGGTTTCAACGCTTTGAGGGCGCAGGTCTCGATGGCGTAATGGCTAAGCCGGTTGATGGTACTTATGAGCCCAACAAGCGCGTAATGCTCAAAGTCAAGCATGAGCGCGATTGCGACTGCGTCGTTGCGGGCTTTCGATGGTACAAGAAAGGCGACCGAGAAGCCGCCGGCTCGCTCCTGCTTGGTGTTTACGACGATTCCGGCGCGCTGCAGCACGTTGGCGTTTGCTCCAGCTTCCCCGCAGAGAAGCGCCTGGAACTCATTGAATTCCTGGCACCCTATCGCGAAAATGCTCTGGCTGATCACCCGTGGAAACAATGGAGCGGGCACGTTGCAGAGGGACAACGTATTCCGGGCGGCCAGAGCCGTTGGAGCCAGGGCAAAGATTTATCGTGGGAGCCTCTGCGGCCCGAGCTAGTCGTCGAAGTTGCCTACGATCACATGCAGGGCCGCCGGTTCCGTCACATCGCGCAGTTTCGTAGGTGGCGATGGGACAAGAAGCCGGCTGATTGTACGTACGCCCAACTGGAAGTCGTGCCGCCTCAAGAATTGTTAGAAATTTTTGTCAGCGGCCGCTGAATTTCTCAATTCAACCTCACCCGCTCACTTTTCCGCGGCGCGTTTCGCTGAGCGCATAGTCCGCCAGTCGCGAGTGGGATCGTCATCCGGATCGGGAGTTTCTTGCGCCGGTCGGAGCGCCTCAGGCACATTCCGCAAATTCACTCGTATGCGCGTCCAGGTCGACGACCTGCCTCGCATGGAATCCACCAACACATCATCCGCTGCGAGATGTCCGGCAGCTTTGGCGTGCTTGTTTTTCCATCTCGCCAAACCGGCCAGTGCTGCATCTTTGTCCGGAGAGTTCGCGACGACCAGGAGCGGCATCTTCTTCCGCGGCTGTCTCTCAGAACGCCGCGCGCGAGAAGGCGCAACGCGTTTTCCTTCGCCTTCCATTTTGCGGAAATGTGGCGGCCAGGGTGCGTCGCCGAGTCCCGCGGCCTCATCCTTCGATGCGAGCTCGAGCAGCTTCTCGAGCGAACCTGCCGCCTCATCCATCCCTGCATTTGGGTCCCCGACATCTACAAAACGCTTGGGAATCGTGAACAACGTAAAATCGGCCGGATTGCTGCCAGGGACCTCATGCCAGTGAAGGGGTGCTGAAACACGAGCATCGGGGAGGGGGCGCACCGAATATGCGGAGCAGGTCGTTCGGTCCTTCGCGTTCTGGTTGTAATCGATAAAAACACCATGGCGCTCTTCTTTCCACCACTTCGACGTGGCTAGCATTGGCACGCACCTCTCGACTGCACGAGAAAGTGCGAGCGCTGCGCGGCGTACCTCAGTAAACGTCCAGCGCGGTTCGATCCGCACATTCACGTGCATTCCCCGAGAACCGCTGGTCTTGGGCCACCCGCGAAGCCCAACTCCTTCGAGAAATGACTTCACTTCGAGCGCCACTATGCCGACATCCTTCCAACTGACACCCGGCCTGGGATCGAGATCCACGCGGAGCTCGTCGGGATATTCCAGGTTGTCCGAGCGCACTGGATGTGGGTGCAATTCGATGCAACCAAGATTAACTATCCACGCGAGTCCTGCTACATCGTCGATCACAAGCTCTTCTGCTGTACGGCCTGAAGGGAACGACAGAGTCACTGTTCGCAGCCACGAAGGCCGCTCGGCCGGAGCACGCTTCTGGTAGAAAGCCTCCTGCTCGGCGCCATTCACAAAGCGCTTGAGCACGATCGGCCGATCTCGGATTCCAGCCAGAGCGCCGGGCGCTATCGAGAGGTAATAGCGAATGAGATCAAGTTTAGAGAGGCTCACCTGCTTCGAAAAATACAGCTTGTCCGGATGCGTTACACGGATCTCCCGGCCCTCTATCGAGAGCACCTCTGCGTCCTGTCCCCTCTTCACAAAAACAGGCTACACCGGAGCGGAACTTGTTGTCATCGTGCCCGGCGGCCGATCGTTCATGAGATCAGAAACAATAAACAATGCCGAATTCTTCGCCGCTAAAAATTCAGCTTCAGCGCAAACTGAATCTGCCGCGGCGGGTACGTTGTGCGGATCGTCCCGAATGCCGCGCTCGTGCTCACCTGGTTCGGCAGTCCAAGGTTCGTATGGTTCAGCACAATGAAAAATTCCGAGCGAAACTGTAAACCCATGCCCTCGCGGGGCAACCGGAACGTCTTATTTATGCCGAGATCCCACTGCTCCAGGCCTGGAGCACGAAACGCATTGCGCGAGAGATCGCCCCATGGATTGCTCGCCGGCGGAGTCATGAACATGTAGCCCGCAAAATAATTGTTAATCAGTGCCGATTTACTCTGACTGATGCCCTGTCCTGATATATTGGGGCGCTGAAACGCCTGGCCGCGCCAGTCTTGTGTCAAACCCGTGACATCATTGGCAGTGGAAGGCGAGTAATACACATTGATGGGATTACCCGTATTCGCAGTATTGATGGTATTTATCTCCCACCCGCCCAGAAGTGCGTCCAACACCGAAGGCCACTGCGATCCAAACTTGCGCCCTCGTCCGAATGGAAGCTCATACACCACGCTGGTCACATTCATGAACTCAACATCGAAACTCGTCGGCGCTTTCTCTGCTGCCAAGTTGTAAATGTTCTGAGGGTTTGCAACCGAGTAACCCGCGAAGGATTCCAGCGCCTGTTCGGAATTGCCCAGCGCCTTTGACCACGTGAACGAATTCAGGAAGTACAGGCCGGAGCCAAAGCGGTGTTCCAATCGCGCGGAGAAGCCATTGTAGTTATTCGATCCCGCCGGATCGAGCCATGTAATCGGGCCGAAGCTTTGATCAGGTCGGCGGGCCTGGACTCCCAGGGTCGCGTCCGGCAGATTTGGAACCGCCTGGTTGTAATCTCCGATAATCGGCATCCGCAAACTGTGATTGCCGTTGTAAGCTAACTCTAAGACCGTATCTTTCGCCAGTTGATGCTGTATCGAAAACAACCAACTTTGGATATACGGCCATCGTGTATCAGCTGGAATGTAGTCGATATTGGAAGTGATCGGATTGAAATTTGCGGGATTGTTGATGCCCGTGGTGAAAGCGTTCTGCGTCGTCAGGAAGGTCGCCGGCACCGTGCCGCCGGCCGGGATCGACTGACTGATGATCCCAAAAATTGCCGCCGGCGAATTGATGCCTTCTTGAGCGCTTCCTGGCCGGTTGAAGAACGAGTAACTGATTCCATATCCGCCGCGCACTACGGTCTTAGGAGTCACGCTGTAGGCGAAACCGATTCGCGGCCCAAGGTCCTTGTAATCGGGATTGACCAGCGCGCGATTGTACAAACTCCCGCTTGTGGCCTGTACCAATTGATTGGTTGCAGGATCGAAGTTGGACCACAGGTTATCGCGCTCCCAGATAGGTGTTGCAAACTCCCATCGAAGGCCGAGATTCAGCGTAAGCTTCGGGCTGACTCGGTAGTCGTCCTGGAAGTATAGCGAGTGTACGTGCTGCCGCGTGTTGGTTACCAGGTCGTTACTGAGTTGGATAACGCTAGGAAGTCCGAAGATGAAATCCGCCAGGTTGTAGCTTGTAGTGTCGCCCGGTATGGAACATCCCGCCGCCCTGCCTAATTGCGCGCAGGTAGGTTTGCTGAACTGCCCGCTATAGGAGTTGGAGCCGTAAAGCGGATTTACATCTAGAATTTCAGTGCGGATCGCCACAAATTCATAGCCGGCCTTCAACGAATGGCGACCCCTTACCCATGAATAGCTGAATTTGGGATTGAACGATGTCGGATTCTGAAACTGCGGATTCGTCGCTTGCCGTCCGAATCCCGAGAAGCCGCTGACAGATTGTGTATTCAGCCCGCCTGCCAGATCCGATGAAGTGGGTAGACCAGGTATGCCATACAGGTCCTGCATGCTCGCCCCTCCCAGGTATGGCGGAGCCTTGCCCGCAAGCACATGAGTAAAACCGAATCGTGCATCGAACAACTGCAATGGTGTCACCGACCACGTATAGCCAACGGCCGCCTGCTGCTGGATGGCCCGGATGTTGCCATTCCCACCGCCCCCAGACGGACCTGGAATATCCGGCTGGTAAAACTGGTTGTCCTTACGCTGACTAAAACGTACAAACGAGCTCATGCGTTCATTGATCTGGTAATCCACCTTCGCATCGTACTTGTCACTATAATCGCGGACCAGTAACAGCGCTTCATAGTTGTTCGAGCGGCCCATCCCGGTGGGTTGAGGAAGGTCGCTCAAAACTGTGGCGGCAAACGGATTCAACTGCGCCACTGGAATGGGCGTCTTCGCCGGATACACTTTGCCGGTCAAAGGATTTACGACCGTTACAGGCAAAACGCCGTTGCGATCGTTCTGCGTGGGGATTGAATCAAAGTTGGCATACCGCTGCAGTTGCCGGTATCCCTCGTAGTCTCCGAAGAAGAACAATTTATTCTTTCGGATCGGACCTCCAATCGTTGCTCCGAATTGATTTCGCTGCAGCGTGGGTTTCACACCGCCGACCGGTTGGAAGAAACCGACGGCATTGAGGTCCGTGTTGCGCAGAAACTCCCAGGCCGATCCATGAAATTGATTTGTTCCGGAACGCAGCGCCGCGTTGATCACGCCTCCGCCTACCCGTCCGTACTCCGCACTGAAGTTGCTTGTAATCACCTTGAATTCAGAGAGGCCATCGGGTGAGGGCTGCACTACTTGGCTCGAGTAACCCTGATTGCTCGGCGAATATGCGTTGTTATCCAAGCCATCCAGTAGAAAATTGTTGTAAGTGCTGCGCATGCCATTGATGTTTAGCGCACCCTCGCGCGGCGTCCCGCTGGGGCTGAAAAGAACTGCCATTGGCGAACGGTGCACGTTTGCCGAGAGCAGCGCCAGGTCCGCATAATTACGCCCGTTTAGCGGCAATGCCACCATTTGGTGACTGTTGACCACCTGGCCGTGCTGGCTTGAATCTGTTTCGAGCGTCGCCGCCGCGCCGCTTACTTCTACTGTTTGCGTCGTCGCGCCAACCTGCAGAGTCGCGTCCACTCTTTGCCGGGCGTTCACGTTCACCATAACGTCTGCGGTCGTGAATCTGGCGAATCCACTCACCTCGACCGAAACGGTATAGCGTCCTACCTTTACATTGAGAAAATCGTAGTTTCCCTTCTGGTCTGTTTCCGTCTTGGCTTCAATGCCCGTGTCCTGCTGGAGCAGCGTGACGTTGGCTTTGGGCACAACCGCGCCAGAATTATCGCGAACAGTTCCGAGGACTTCGGAGGTTTCGAACTGACCAAACAGATTCGGTACACAGAAGGCACACGCAAGCAACAGGGTACATCTGCGGACTTTACTCATAGTTCCCATCATCATGACAGATGCTCATGTCGCTAGAGTTACACTTTCGTTCCTCTTTGGTAACTGAGTCGCCGTTGCGTTCTGTTTCGGTTCAACGCCTCGGCGTTGTCTGCCGAGAGCTGCAGTTTTGTTACTTGTCCTGTCTCTATCGTTGTGGGTTCGTCTGTAAGGGCACAGCTTCGACAGCCGGCGGATTTGGCGTTGCCGGATTGCCGGGTGGTGTCCCAGCGGCGGCCCCTGCGGGAAACCATTTCCCCGGCTTTGCCAGGAGATCCTTCATCTGCGGTAGCTGGGCGGCATCCCAACCGCCGCCAAGCGCCATGATGAGTGAGACGCTCGATGTCATCTGGCGCGATCGCGTCTGCACCTGCGCTTCGCGATTTGTCAAAACCGCATTCTGCGCTGTGATCACATTCAGGTAACTGTCCATACCGGCCTTATAACGGGTCAAAGCCAGCGCGAGATAGTGCGCCGACGAGTTAATTGCTGTCTGTTGCTCGAAAACCTCTTGCGCAAGGATCCGCAGAGCGGCCAGATTATCCTCTACTGCCTGAAATGCACCTAACACGGTTTGACGATAATTGCCGACCGACGCATCGTAGGAAGCCTCTGCCTGCTCGTTCAAAGCGCGGCGGGCACCCGCATCGAAAAGGGTTTGACTGAGAGACGGGCCAAGCGACCAGAACCTGCTCGGCCAGGTAAACCACTGTGCGATCTGCGAAGCCTGGAAGCCGCCGGAAGCGCTCAGGCTAAGCGTGGGGTAATATGCTGCGCGAGCGATGCCGATTTCCGCGTTTGCAGAGGCTACTCTCCGTTCAGCCGCCGCAATGTCGGGTCTTCTTTCGAGCAATTCGGAAGGCACCGCAACAGGCACTGGCGGCGGCGTCGGCTCGAAGCGCGAAACGGCCAGTGAGAACTCTGAGGCGGGCTTGCCAATCAAGGTGGCGATCGCATGCTCAAACTGTGCTCGTGCGACTCCCAGGTCCGTTTCCTGAGCTATAGCCGTATCGAGTTGCGTGCGAGCCTGCGCCACATCTTGCTCGGAGTCGATCCCGGCCTTGAACAGCGTAAGGGTAAGGTTCAAGGCTTCCCTGTAGTTCGCCAGTGTGCCCTCCAGAATTGCCCTTTGCATATCCAGGGCTCGCACCTGGAAGTAATCGCTTGCCAGTTCCGCCTGTGTGCTTAACAAAGCCGTTGCTATATCCGCAGCGCTAGCCTGTGCGGAAAAGGCATTCGCGGCAATGGTATTCCGTATCCGGTGCCAGAGATCAACTGTGTAAGTAAGATCTGCGCTGAGCGAAAAATTGTTGATAGCGCTGTTCTTCGATGAGCTTGAGGTCGAGCCTGCCGAGCCCGGCGTCACAATATTCCTCGCGTTACTCGAGAACCGCGAATTTGTGTACGACGCCGTTCCTCCAATAAATGGAAATAGCTGCGATCGTGTCGAGACTACCAGTGCCCGAGCCGAGCGAAAATTCGCCTCCGCTGTCACGATAGTTTGGTTTGAGATTTGAACCTGCTCTTCCAGCGCGTTGATCTGCGGGTCGCCGTACATCTCCCACCACTTTGGCCGTATCTTGTCGTCGCCCGGCTGTGCCAGCTTCCAGCCATTCCCTTCCTTAAACTGGGGCGGCGCTTCTTTGAAGGCAGTCGGAGCGCTCGCCGGCGGCCTCGCATACTTCGGACCCGGGTTGCATGCGCACAGCAACACCAGAACTGCGATCGCTAAGGCGATCCCGATTCTAGCTTGCATCACTGCCTTTCGTAATCCAACGGCGCAGATAAATGGGGCAATTGACTAGCGTCACATCGCACCCGGCCTTGGAAAAGTATTCGACGGTCTTGCGGTCTACTAAAGTCACTTCACTTAGATCCAGGTAAATCCTCTCGTGACTGCGTTTCGCGCGTAAGATCGATTCCTCGAGTTCGGGAATAGCGTCTTCCCCAAAGTTACCGTTTAGCAGCAACGTGACCGAATGCTGGCTGGGATGCGGCTGCGTTGTGATCTTGTAATGCATTTCATCCACGTTTCTAAGTAACCGGTCCTATCGCTTCGGCTGGTATATCCGGTACATGTCCGCCCCGTAGCCGTTGAAGCCATAAGCTGAAGCGGTCCATGTAGAGATAAATGACCGGCGTCGTATAAAGCGTTAATGCTTGGCTGACGATCAGGCCGCCTACGATTGTGATCCCGAGCGGCCTTCGCAACTCGGACCCGGTTCCTGTTCCCAAGGCCAGCGGAAGCCCCCCGAGCATCGCAGCCATTGTGGTCATCATGATTGGCCGGAAGCGCAATAAACATGCCTCAAAAACCGCTTCTTTCGGTGTCTTTCGATCGCGCCGTTCCACCTCCAGCGCAAAATCGATCATCATGATGGCGTTTTTCTTGACAATGCCGATCAGCAGGATGATTCCGATCAGCGCTATGACGCTCAATTCACTGTGCGTTACCAGAAGCGCTAAAATCGCGCCAGCGCCCGCAGACGGCAATGTAGAAAGAATGGTGATGGGATGAATGAAACTTTCGTACAGAATACCGAGCACAATGTAAACGGCGGCAATCGCCGCGGCAATCAGCACTGGCTCATTTGCCAGTGAAGACTGGAATGCCTGCGCGGTACCCGTAAAATTTGTGTTGATGGTGGTTGGCATTCCTGCATTTCGCTCCACTGTATTGATCGCGTTGACGGCTTGGCCCAGCGAGATGTTCGGCGCCAGGTTGAACGAGATCGTCACAGACGGAAACACTCCGGAATGATTGACCGTCAATGCGGCCGTTGCCGGCTGGTAATGAGTAAAAACCGAGAGCGGAACAGGCAGATTCGTTGAAGAGGGAACGTAGACCTTTTGTAGACCGGTTGGACTTTGCCAGAAGACCGGATCCACTTCCATGATTACGAAGTACTGGTTGATGGAAGTGTAAGTCCTCGCAATTTCACGCTCCCCGAAGGCATCGTAAAGAACGTTGTCAAGCGTTTGAGGTGTTATGCCGACTCTGGAAGCCGTTTGGCGGTCGATTACCAGGTTCGCTTCCAGTCCGTTGTTCTGCTGATCGCTGTTCACGTCCCTGAGCTCCGGCATCTTCCTCATCAGGTTCAGCAGCTTGGGCGCCCAACTCGTCAGTTCCGTCAGATTGTCGCTTTGCAGCGTGTATTGGTACTGGGCTGCACTCTGACGTCCGCCAACGCGCACATCCTGTGCGGCTTGCAGATAGAGAGTTACGCCCGGTACCGCCGTCAGCTTCGGGCGAAGCCTGTTGATGATTTGGTCGGCTGTAGCTTTGCGTTCGTTCAGTGGCTTCAGCGCCATAAAGGCTCGTCCTGTGTTCGTCGTAGTACCACCGCCCCCGCCGCTAAACGCCTGGACCGTTGCAACGCCCGGATCCCGTTGGACGATGCTTGACAGCCGAGCAATCTTTTTCTGCATCGACTGAAAGGAAGTGTCTTGATCGCCTATGAAATTGCCGTTTATGCGACCGGTATCCTGCTGTGGAAAAAAGCCCTTCGGAACAACAACGTACAGATACACGTTTAGTCCAAGAGTCGCGATCGTGACAAGCAGGACCAACATAGAGTTGCGCAGAACCCACGCAAGGCTGTGCCGGTAGACATTCAAAATGAAAACGAAAACCTTTTCGCTCGCTCTGTAAAGCCGGCCATGAGTCCTTCCTTCAACCAGCAGGCGCGAGCACATCGTTGGCGTCGCGCTCAGAGAGACCACCATGGAGACGAGAATCGTAACTGACAAAGTCACAGCGAATTCTCGAAATAAACGTCCGACGATTCCGCCCATCATCAAGATGGGAATGAACACTGCGCCCAGCGAGATGCTGATGGAAAAAACGGTAGGCCCGATTTCCGCCGCGCCTCTGTACGCCGCTTCCATTGCGTTCATGCCCTTCTCGTGATAGCGTGTGATGTTTTCGAGCACGACAATCGCGTCATCGACAACGAATCCCGTCGCAATCGTCAGTGCCATCAACGAAAGATTGTCGATACTGTACCCGAGCAGATACATCACGCCGCATGTCCCGATGAGCGAAACGGGAACAGCAACGCTCGGTATCAACGTGGATCGAAGATCGCGCAGGAAGAGAAACACCACCAGAACGACGAGCCCGATCGAGATCATCAGCGTGCGTTCCACGTCCCTGACTGAGGCCCGGATTGTTATGGTCTGATCCAGAGTGACCGTCATTTGGATGCCGGGATTTACAGCGGCATGCAGCTGCGGGAGAGCTGCCTTGATCCCATCCACTGTACTGATAATGTTCGCGCCGGGCTGCCGGAAAATAATAACTAACGCGGCCCGTTTTCCGTTCGCTAGGCCGAGCGACCGCACGGTCTGTACGGAATCCGTAACTCTGGCGACGTCAGATAGTCTTACGGGTGCGGAATTTTTATAGACCACAAGCAGCGGCTGATAATCGACTGCGTGCATCAGTTGGTCATTGGCTCCGATCAACCATGTCTTTCCAGCGTCGGAGAAACTGCCCTTGGCCAGGTTGGCGGTTTGTGAAGCGATCGCGCTTCGAACTGTTTCGAGACTTAGTCCGTAGTGATTGATTTGAGTGGGATGGACATCAATCCGCACTGCTGGAGCCGAGCTGCCGCCCACCACAACCTGCCCCACTCCGCGGATCTGAGAGATCCTTTGCATGAGTATGGAGGACGCTGCATCGTATAGCGCGGAGGGCGGAAGATTGTCCGAAGTGAGAGCGATGATCATGATTGGTGCGTCGGCAGGATTCACTTTGCGATAGGTAGGATTGTTAGGCAGGTTGGCTGGCAGAAATCCACGAGCGGCGTTAATTGCTGCCTCCACGTCCCGAGCGGCAGCGTCTATGTTGCGGTTCAGATCAAACTGTAAGGTGATGCCGGTTTGCCCGAGTGAACTAGCAGAGGTCATCTCGGTAACCGCTGAAATCCTGCCGAACTGCCGTTCGAGTGGTGTCGCGACAGAAGAGGCCATGATCTCCGGGCTGGCTCCAGGCAACGAGGCCGAGACGGATATCGTTGGGAAATCTACTTGGGGCAGAGGGGAAACCGGCAAGAGCCTAAACGCCACTGCACCTGCCAGAGCAATCGCTAGCGTCAATAGGGCGGTGGCGACCGGCCTTTGAATAAATGGCGAGGACAGGCTCACTGCTGAGCCTCCGTTTGCGCGGGCGCGGCGTCTGGTTGCCGGCGCGTGACGCGTCGCTTGCGAAATCCTGCAAATTTCCGCGCAATCTCGTCGAAGAAAAGGTAAATAACCGGCGTCGTATACAGCGTCAAAAGCTGGCTGAGAAGCAGGCCGCCGATGATCGTGATGCCGAGCGGGCGCCGGAGCTCTGAACCCACTCCGGTTCCAAACGCCAACGGCACGGCCCCCAGCAGCGCTGCCATCGTCGTCATCATGATGGGCCGAAACCGCAGCAGGGAAGCCTGAAAAATCGAATCGTAAGGGGTCTTGTTCTCCTTACGCTCGGCTTCGAGCGCGAAATCGATCATCATGATCGCATTCTTCTTGACAATGCCGATCAAAAGAACTATGCCGATGATGGCCACAACCGTCAGCTCTGCTTTGCAGATCATCAGCGCGAGCAGCGCGCCAACTCCCGCTGATGGAAGAGTGGACAGAATCGTTACCGGGTGAATGTAGCTTTCGTACAAGACGCCGAGAACGATGTACACGGTTACTAGCGCGGCCAGGATAAGCAGCGGTTCATTCGTCAACGAGGCTACAAAGGCTTGCGCCGTGCCCTGGAAGGAAGTCTGCATGGCAAGTGGCGCCGGCATTGCCTTCTCGACCTTCCGGATTGCATCCACCGCCTCCCCCAATGCGGCTTCGGGCGCTAGATTGAAAGAAACCGTCGTCGCGGGAAACTGGCCGATGTGGCTGATCAGAATCGGCATGGATGAATTCGATGCTGCGGTGAACGCGCTGAAAGGTACCGCCGCCCCTGTGCTGGATTGGATGTAGATGCTCTGAAGGTTTCGCGGGTTCTGGCGGAACTGAGGTTGCACTTCCAGGATCACGTGATACTGGTTCAACTGCGTGAAGAGAGTGGATACCTGGCGTTGACCGAAGGCATCGTACAGCGCATTGTCGATGCTCTGCGTGGTAATGCCCACTCGCATAGCTGTGCGTCGGTCAATCGAGAGTGCGGATTCCAGACCGTGCGTCTGTAAATCGCTTGCGACGTCGGCCAGCTCCGGCAAGCTGCTCAGCTTTTGAACGAATTGCGAAGCATATTTCGAAAGTTCGTCCGGGTTGGGATCTTCGAGACTATACTGATACTCCGTTCTGCTCACGATGTCTTCGACCGTGAGGTCTTGCACGGGCTGCATGTATAGCGTGATGCCATCGACTCTTGCGAGACTTGGCTGCAGGCGGCGAATAATATCCGACGCGCTGATTCTTCGCTGCTCTAGCGGCTTAAGGTTGATCTGTATCCGGCCGGAATTCAATGTTGTATTCGTGCCGTCGACGCCTATGAACGATGAAAGACTCTCGACTGCCGGATCTTTCAGAATCACCGCGGCGAGGCGTTGCTGGAGCTTTGACATCTCTCCGAACGAAATGCTCTGATCCGCTTCAGAGACACCCTGAATCTCTCCCGTGTCCTGTACAGGAAAAAATCCCTTGGGGATGACGATATAAAGCACCACGGTCAGAACCAAAGTGGCCGCGGCCACAGCCAGCGTCAAGCGGCGGTGATCGAGGACCCACTTGAGCGTGCTCCCGTAGAACGCAATTGTCTTTTCAAATACCGTTTCCGATACACGATAAAATCGGCCCTGCTCCTCCTCCTTCTTGTGGCGCAGCAGTCGTGCGCACAACATGGGCGTTAGGGTCAGGGATACGAACGCCGAGACAATGATCGTGACGGCCAGCGTCACGGCGAACTCGCGAAAGAGGCGGCCGGTGATGTCGCCCATGAACAACAGCGGAATCAGAACTGCGATCAGCGAAATGGTGAGCGACATGATAGTGAAGCCGATTTGTTGAGCGCCTTTCAATGCGGCTTCCAGTGGAGGCATACCCTCCTCTACAAAACGCATGATGTTCTCGATCATGACAATCGCGTCGTCCACCACGAAGCCGGTCGAAATGGTCAATGCCATCAGCGTGAGATTGTTCAAGCTGTAGCCCAGCAGATACATGACCCCAAAGGTTCCGACCAGTGATAACGGAACAGCAACACTGGGAATAAAGGTGGCCGCCAGGTTCCGCAGGAAGAGAAAAATCACCATCACGACAAGAGCGATGCAAACCAGCAGTTCGAATTCGACGTCCTCTACCGACGCGCGAACCGTGATCGTACGGTCTGTCAAAGTCGCGATGCCGATGGAGGCAGGTATCGTAGCCCTGAGTCGTGGTAGCAAGGCTTTCACGCGGTCCACGACTTGAATGATGTTGGCGCCCGGCTGCCGCTGGATGTTGACAATCACGGCCGGTATCTGATTCATCCAGGCCGCTTGCCTTGCGTTTTCTACGCCATTCGTAACCTTTGCTACGTCCTTGAGCATCACTGGCGCGCCATTCTTGTAGGCGACGACTACCCGGTCATATTCTTTGGCATCGAGTAGCTGGTCGTTGGCATTGATCTGGTAACCCTGATGAGGTCCATCGAAACTTCCTTTCGCCGCATCCAGACTCGTGGCGCTGATCGCGGTATGAAGGTCTTCCAGATTTAAACCGTAGGAAGCCAGTTGGGTAGGGTTTGCTTCGATCCGTACCGCTTTCTTCTGCCCCCCGCTGATGGTGACCGCTCCAACGCCCGAAAGCTGCGAAATCTTTTGGGCCAGCCGCGTATCCGCATAATCCTGCACATCCTGCAGTGGCATCGATTTTGATGTCAGAGCCAAAGTCAGTACGGGGGCGTCGGCAGGGTTTGTCTTGCTGTATATCGGCGGCATCGGCAGATCGGATGGCAAAAAGTTCTGTGCCGCGTTAATTGCTGCCTGTACTTCCTGCTCGGCGACGTCGATGTTCAGACTGAGAACGAACTGCAACGTAATGACCGATGCCCCTTCTGAGCTCGTGGAAAGCATCTGGTTCAATCCGGGCACTTCGCCAAGTTGCCGTTCGAGAGGTGCAGTAATGGCCGATGCCGTGACCGAAGGACTGGCTCCCGGGTAGAACGTCACCACCTGCATCGTTGGATAATCCACCTCCGGCAAAGCCGATACCGGCAGTTGCCGATACGCGATAATGCCCACCAGCAGGATGGCCGCCATCAGCAGCGCTGTGGCCACCGGCCGCAGAATGAACGGCCGCGATGGATTCAATTCTGCCCTCCGGCGCGCGTTGTTTCGCCTGGAACTTGTCGAATGACAACCTTCGTGCCGTCCTGCAACTTGTCAAATCCGTCGGTCACGACCACTTCGCCAGGATTCACACCAGTAACGGCCGAGTTCGTCCCATCATTCGTCGCGACAGTTACATTGCGAGACTTGACGGTCTTACTTGCGTTGACTACGTAGACGAAAGAGATTTCGTTGTTTGTCTGTATCGCAGTGTTCGGAATAATGTTTACGTGTGTCAGAGTCTTGACGAGTAACCGCGCATTCACAAACTCGTTCGGAAATAGCTTGTAGTCGCGGTTGCCAAATTGAGCGCGCACCTTCACCGTTCCCGTTCCCGTGTCAACCAGGTTGTCTACTGTAAGTAGCGCGCCTTGCGCCAGCTCCGTCTGATCATCCCGGTTCAGGGCGTCCACCCGCAGTTTGCGCCCGGCATGCATTTGCGTGACGACATCGGATATGAAGTCTTCCGCCATGGTGAAGATGACGGTTATCGGTTGCAGTTGGGTGATGGTCACGATCGGCGTGGTGCCATTTGCAGCCACGATATTTCCGAGATCCGTCTGCCTCAATCCAACCCGGCCATCAATTGGCGACGTGATCTGGGTGTAGTCGAGATTTACTTTCGCTGAATCCACATTTCCCTGATCCAGCTTGACGGTCCCCAAGTCCTGATTCACCGTGGCCTGCTGCGTCGCAACGGTCTGCTCCGGAATTGCATGCTGCCCGTAAGCGATTCGATAACGGTCAAGATCGATTCGTGCGTTCGCGAGCAGCGCTTGGTCGCGGTCCAATTGACCTTGCGCGGACAGCAGCGAAGCCTGATAAGGCCGGGGATCTACCACCGCAAGCAATTGTCCTTTTTGGACCATTTGCCCTTCTTTGTAATGGATCTCAGCCAGTTGCCCCGCTACACGGCTTGTGACTGTGACGGTGTAAACCGCGGTGACCGTACCCAGGCCGCTGATCGTCTCGTCCATGTTGCCTTGCCGTACCGTGACAATTGAAACCGGTATGGCCCCAACGCCGCCACGCCTGCCAGTCCTGCCGCCGGAATTCGGCGCCGGCATGCGCTGTGAGAGCAGATATCCTGCGGTCGCGCAGACAAGAAGGCACGCGCCCAAAAGTAGCCAGCGTTTCCGGAGGCTCGATTTGCTGCGAGTTTTACTGACCGCCTCTGGAGTATTCGAATCTGCGCTCATCGCTTCTCAGTTCCGAATATGCGTTCTTCCCACGATGCGCGCTACTGCCGAACGAGCTACGCTCGCCTATGCCATTCGGCATAGTATGCAACTACCAGTGGTCGTTGCGTCTCAAACGATCCCGCTACTCAGCGCATCGCTTTGGCTATGGTGAAAGAAGAAGATCTGTGTTTAGATTTCGCAACAACGTATCGGGATTCGCCCTTGCCGCTCTGCTGCTCGCTCGGCCCGGCTTGGCGCTCAACCCGGCTAGAACGCTAACGCAATACGCCCACCGTATCTGGGGTCAGGAAGAAGGGCTCTTTCAGCCGACGATATATGCCATCACCCAGACGCATGACGGATTCATGTGGCTCGGCACCCAGGACAGTCTCATTCGGTTCGACGGAATCCATTTTCACGAATTCGAGGATCAAGGACGCCCGGCTTTAAACCGGAGCCTGATTCGAGCTCTACTGGAGGACAACCACAGAAATCTGTGGGTTGCCTCGATTGGTGATGGTGTCCTCCGAATCGGTCCGGATGGAGCGCTGAAACACTACACAACCAGAGAGGGCCTCCCGAGCAATACTACGTTCTGCCTCGCGTCCGGCAGCGATCATGCCATCTGGGCCTGTACAAACCAGGGGCTCGCGCGCATTAAAGATGATCGCGTTTCGGTGCTTGGAACTGCGGACGGTCTGCCCTCAAATCAGGTCCGTTCCACCTGCGAAGCGAACGATGGAACGCGTTGGGTCGCCGGATTGGATTTCGGGCTGGCAAGGTGGAACGGTTCCCGCTTTACGGCTTATTCGAACGCCGATCTCCCTCTAAACCAAACTGTGACAGCCTTGCTCTGTGATGGAGCCGGGTCGGTCTGGGCTGGAAACTCGTTTGGCTTGACGCAGATTCGGAGCGACAAAGTGCGTCACTTCAGCGCCCGCGACGGATTGCCGGATAACGACGTTTCATCTCTGGCGGAATCGCCCGATGGAGCCATCTGGATCGGAACGAAGGAAGGGATAAGCCGCATTAGAGAGGGCGCCTTCAGTGTGTATCGCACACGCTACGGGCTTTCGCACAGCGTCGTTCTGTCACTCTATTTTGACCGTGAAGGGAGTCTGTGGGCTGGCACCAAGGACGGTCTCGATCAATTCACCGACGGGCAAGTCACTCCCTACACGACCAGTGAAGGCTTGGTAAGCAACGACGTTGGCCCGGTCCTGGAGGACGATGCCGGCCGGCTGTGGATAGGCACTCTGGGATATGGCCTCAATCGGATGGATGGCAATCGCTTCCGTGCCTACACAACGCGCGACGGGTTAGTCAGCAATATGGTGCTCAGTCTCGCACGCGATCAGCACGAAGGGTTATGGGTCGGAACGGATAAAGGTTTGAATAGGATTGTACGCAATAAGGTCGTCGCGACATATACGACGGCCAATGGTCTCTCCGGAGCGCAAATAAATGCGATCTCTATAAGTGAACATGGCACCGTGTGGGTGGGGACAGACCGCGGATTGGACCGCTTTGACGGGAGCCGGTTCAGGCCTGCCCCCGCTTCGGAGTCTGCCCCGAGCGCCGTTTTGGCCCTCGCGCCCAGTCAGGGCCACGGTCTCTTCGTCAGCCGCGACAATCTCGCCGTGGATTGTGTTATGCCACGCGAAAACGTCAGATGTCCGCTCGATATTAATCATCCCCTGGATGCTTATTTTGTAGATAATGTCCACGATACCGTTTGGATGGGTACGCTCGGCTCCGGGCTGCTGCGCTGGAAGAACGGAACTATCACCCACATCCGGATACGAGACGGGCTTTATGACAACCGCATCTACAGCATCCTCGACGATGGCAAGGGCAACTTCTGGATGGCCTCGAGCAAGGGGATTTTCCGGGTCAGAAGACAGGATCTTGAAGACCTTACAGATGGCAAAATTCAAGCATTCCAAAGTCTCCCGTTCAGCACGGGTCAGCTTCACTTCGAGTGCCGGGCTGGTGTGCAGCCGGCTGCCTCCCGCACGGCGGATGGCCGCCTCTGGTTTTCAACCAACAATGGATTGGTGGTTGTTGATCCCGACCACCTGGTGAACAACCAGGTCGCCCCGCCGGTTTCGGTGACCGCAGTGCTAGTGAGCGGCAACCGTGTAGACACGCGGGATGGAATCGAGTTGAAACCGTTTGAGAGAAACCTGGAAATTCGCTATGCCGGGTTGAGTTTTATTTCGCCTGAAAACGTCTCTTTTCGATACCGGCTGGATGGCTTCGAAAGGAATTGGATCGATGCTGGATATCGTAGAGAAGCCTTTTTCACGAATTTGCCCCCCGGCAGGTTTTATTTCCGAGTGACAGCTCGGAACGCAGACGGCATCTGGAGCAGGGAACCGGCCGTCCTCGCGATCACGATACAGCCCCGCATTTATCAACGCTGGTGGTTTTGGCCTGGACTTACGATTCTTGTCGCCCTTAGTGTGCTTGCTGCATATCGCGCGCGTATCCGCCGGCTGCGGCGTAACTTCGCTTTAGTGCTGGCAGAACGCGCGCGCATCGCCCGCGAACTCCACGACACCCTGCTTCAAGGCCTCTCGGGCATCACGATGCAAATGCAGGCGCTTTGGACGATCCTTCCGGCTTCCCGGGAGAGAACTGCGCTGCAGGAAATCATCTCGGATGCCGGACAGTGCGCAAGGGAAGCTCGCCGCTCTCTCTGGGGACTGCGTGCGCTCGAACCGGGGCACGGGGAGTTTTCGGACGAGCTGGCAAAGCTTGCACGGCAGGCAGTCGAAGGCACTGGTATCTCACTAGTTCTCCATGTCGAGGCAGTATCTCTGAGTGGTTTTCCGGACCTCCAATATCAGCTTTTGAGAATGGCGCGGGAGTCCATTACCAACGTCATTCGGCACGCGCGGGCAAGTGTTCTGGAAATTCGTTTGTCTCTGGATTCTTCATACCTGCGTCTCACCATTCGAGATAACGGAACTGGAATTAGCCCCGAATCTGAGAGCGTCTCTGATGGCCATTTTGGAGTTGTTGGCTTGCATGAGCGTGCTGCGGAAATCGGCGCGCATCTGGAGTTCAAAAGCGAACCGGGGATAGGTACTGTTGTGTCGATCTCCCTTCCGTTTCCACCACGCTCCAACAGGCTCGAAAGTAACCTCCAACCGGATGTTGAGCATCACTTAAGTTAGGTTGTGTCCTTGGACCCTCACACCCCAATTCGTATCCTTTCCGTTGATGATCATGACATCGTGCGAAGAGGCATTGCGGCGATTCTGTCCACCGATCCCGGCCTTCAACTCGTTGCAGAAGCGGCCACGGGGCGCCAGGCCCTCGACCTTCATCGCGACCATCGGCCGGACATCACGCTGCTAGATTTGCGCCTGCCTGACATCAGTGGAATTGAGATCACGCGCGCGATTCGTAACGAAGTTCCCGAGGCGAACATCATCGCCCTAACCTCCTACGACGGCGATCAGGATATCTACCGGTCCCTCGAAGCCGGCGTGCGTGGCTATCTGTTAAAGGAGATGGTTCATACCGACGTTATCCGTGCTATTCGCATCGTCCATTTTGGCAAGCGTTTCATTCCGCAGGAGGTCACGCAGCAACTCAACGGATTCTTCCCCGAAGTCGCGCTCACGCCGCGCGAAGTCGAGGTGCTGTCTCTGGTGGCGCGCGGACTTGGAAATAAGGAAGTGGGCGAGGTGCTCGGGACTGCGGCGGGAACGGTGAAGGCTCACGTGCAGAGCATTCTCGGTAAGCTTGGCGCAAAGGATCGCACGCATGCTGTCACCATTGGGCTACGTAGGGGCATCATTCACCTGCATTCGCCGGACCTGGCCTCGTCCATCCTGAATGGCTGAGCTAGTACGGCCACCTCCAGCCGGCGACATCGGGCTTGTCAATGCCGTGCTCGTAGGCATAGTTCCGGCAATCAATCTGCAGATTGCGGAATTTCTCCATGGCATGGCCGCCGATTTTCTGAAGCTTCGGAGTCCGCTTGATGGCATCCATCGCCAGAGTAAACCGATCAATATTATTGTTGATGGCCAACTCAAGCGGTGTGTTGATGTTGCCTTTTTCCTTGTATCCGCGCACGTGAATATTGGCGTGATTTCTACGACGGTATGCCAGCCGGTGAATCAGCCAAGGGTAGCCGTGGAAATTGAAGATAACCGGTTTGTCGACCGTAAACAAAGAATCGAAATCCCAATCTGAGAGTCCGTGAGGATGTTCCGTATCTGGCTGCAGTTTGAACAGATCAATCACGTTTACGTAGCGAATCTTCAGGTCCGCGAATTCTTCTCTGAGCAGGTTGATAGCGGCTAGTGCTTCCTGCGTGGGTATATCTCCGGCTGAGGCGATCACGAGGTCCGGCTCGCCACCTTGGTCGTTACTCGCCAGTTCCCAGATACCAATACCTTTCGTGCAGTGCTTAATGGCGGCATCCATGTTCATGTACTGCAAATGCAATTGCTTGTCGCAGACGATTACGTTGACATAGTTTTCGCTTTGCAGGCAGTGATTTGCAACAGACAAGAGCGAGTTAACATCGGGAGGCATGTAAATACGGGTCACTGCAGCGCTCTTGTTCACTACGACGTCAATGAAACCGGGGTCCTGGTGGGTAAAGCCGTTATGGTCCTGACGCCAAACAGTGGAAGTAATTAACAGGTTCAGCGAAGAGATTGCTTCGCGCCACGAGAGCTCATTACATATTGAGAGCCACTTCGCATGCTGATTGAACATGGAGTCGATGACATGGATAAACGCTTCATAAGAAGAGAAGAAGCCGTGCCGGCCTGTCAGTAGATAGCCCTCCAACATTCCTTCCATCGTGTGCTCGCTGAGCATTTCAATAACGCGACCGTCCGTGGCGAGCTCGCCACCGTCCGCATCCTCCGGGAAGTATTCTTCGATCCAGAACTTCTTGCTGACTTCGTAGATGTCCTGCAGTTTGTTCGAAGTGTTCTCGTCGGGGCCGAACACGCGGAACCGATCCATGTTCATTTTCATAACGTCCCGGAGGAAGGCCCCCAGAGGACGCACGTTCTCGGCTTCAATCTGTCCGGGTTTGTCAAATTTCAAGGCGTACTCCCTGAAATCGGGCAATCGTAACGCTTTCCTGAGACGCCCTCCATTAGCGTGTGGGTTGGCGCTCATCCTGCGAGCGCCTTTGGGTGCCAACTCCTTAAGTTCCGGAATCAGCTTGCCATTTGCGTCAAAAAGTTCCTCTGGCTTTTGGGCGCGCATCCACTTTTCGAGTACTTTGAGGCGCTCGGGATTTTTCTTCACGTCGGCCATCGGTACTTGGTGCGCTCGCCAGAAACCCTCCAACCGGTGGCCGCCAACCTCCCGAGGCGCGCTCCAGCCTTTTGGAGAGCGCAGCACGATCATTGGCCAGCGGGGGCGTTTGGCAACGCCCGATTTGCGTGCCTCATTCTGGTACTTCTTGATGTCCGAAACACACTTCTCAACCGTGGCCGCCATGGCTTGGTGCATGCTGTCGGGATCGGAGCCTTCAACAAAATAAGGGGTCCAGCCGTAACCGCGGAAGAAGCTTTCAAGTTCTTCGTGGCTGATTCGGGCGAGCAACGTGGGGTTGTTGATTTTGTAACCATTCAGGTGGAGAATCGGAAGAACTGCACCGTCACGAATCGGGTTGAGGAACTTATTGATATGCCAGGATGTCGCAAGCGGCCCGGTTTCTGATTCTCCGTCCCCGACGACTGCGGCCACTATCAGATCAGGGTTATCGAACGCGGCGCCGCAGGCATGCGAAAGCACATATCCGAGTTCGCCTCCCTCATGAATTGAGCCTGGAGTTTCGGGAGTGCAATGGCTCCCGATGCCACCCGGAAAAGAGAATTGTTTAAGGAATTCATGTAGACCGGCTGTGTCTTCGCCTTTACCTGTGTAGATTTCTGAATAGGTGCCCTCCAGGTACACAGGTCCCAGGACGCCCGGAGCTCCGTGCCCCGGTCCCGCGAGAAAGATCATGTCGAGGTCGTATTTCTTGATCAACCGGTTCAGGTGAATGTAGGCGAATGCCAGGCCCGGGCTGGCTCCCCAATGTCCGAGAAGCCGGTTTTTGATGTGTTCCGGTTTCAACGGCTCTCGAAGTAGAGGATTGGCTTGCAGATAAATCATGCCAAGGCTTAGATAATTACAGGCGCGCCAGTAGGCGTGAGTTTTACGCAAGTCCTCGGCACTCAAGGGTGTCCCTTGAACTGTCGATCTGGCAACACCGTAGGCGCTGAGCGAAGCTTGGTCCTTTGCTTCTCCGACGGACGGAGCACGAGTTTCCTTAACTGGCATCGTTTTGGTTGCCATTCGATTCCTCCTTTGTCTTCGGTAAATTGCATCGTTATTCATGGTTCGGGCGCAATAGTGCTCAATCCAGTGCTGGACCAGAGGTAAGCACCACGACTGAGCGCGGTGCAGCTTCATAGGTGTTGGTCAAGACTGGTTGAGCTTTCTGCCATTCAACAATCTCTTCAGGCGGCTCGAGAGCGGTGTCAATCCAACGGCACCATTTTCGATCATTTATAAGCATTGGTAGCTCAAAACTGAGGGGCTCCCAATAGGCGTTCAAAATGAGATGAAATCTCAGCTCATAGCCGGGGACATCCCCGCTCAGTGCCAAACTGTGCGAATAGGAGTTCCAGTCCGGTTGGTCCAGCTTCACGCCGTGCCAGGCCCTTGTCGCAGTTAGCAACATCTCGTTCAGACTGACGCGCCGGCGTTCATGACCGACATCGCGCACCAAACGCCGCTCAATCAAGAGCCTCGCGAAACGATGTACGTCGGCATGACGAGATAGCAGTGTCCAATCAAACCAACTGACTTCGTTGTCTTGGCAGTAGGCATTGTTGTTGCCGCGCTGCGTACGCCGCACTTCGTCGCCCATGACAATCATCGGCACCCCGAGGGAGAACATCGTAAACGTCAAGAAATTCTTCACTTGCCGGTTGCGCAGCTTTTCAATCTCGGGGTTGTTCGTCGGACCCTCTGCACCGCAGTTCCAGCTTCGGTTGTCGTTAGCGCCGTCGCGGTTTTCCTCACCGTTTTCTTCATTGTGCTTCAGGTTGTACGAGACCAGGTCATTTAGAGTGAAGCCGTCATGGCAGGTAACGAAATTGACACTTTGTTCGGCTTCGCGCCCTTCGTAACTATAGATTTCAGGGCTGCCGAGAAAACGGTCAGCAATACGGGGTACCGCCTGATCCGCGCCACGAAAGAAGTCGCGGACATCGTCCCGAAACCGACCATTCCATTCCTTCCAACTGTCTCCAATAAAGCTGCCGACCTGATATAGGCCGGCCGCATCCCATGCCTCGGCAATCATCTTTGTTCCTGCTAGCGCGGGATCGCACTCTATGTCCCACAGCACCGTTGGGTTCGACATCACGCGACCGGATGAGTCACGCGCAAGGATTGAGGCAAGATCGAAACGAAAACCATCCACGTGCATTTCCTCGACCCAATAGCGGAGACTGTCCACAATCATACGGCGGACTACCGGATGATTGGCGTTGAGTGTGTTTCCGGTACCGCTGAAATTGGCGTATCGAGAGCAGTCTTGCTCGAGGATATAGTAGGTGCCGTTGTCAATGCCGCGATGGCACAACGTCGGACCACGATGGTCACCCTCAGCGGTGTGATTGAATACCACATCGAGAATGACTTCGATTCCCGCCCGGTGCAGCGCTTTGACCATGTCACGAAATTCATCTACAGCGCCTAAGGCGTCCTGGCGCGAGCTATAGGCCTGGTGTGGCGCAAAGAACGAGACAGGAGCATAGCCCCAGTAATTCACCTTTCCGAAAGGGCAATCCTGAGCATCGAACTGGAAAACAGGCAGCAGTTCGACCGCGGTGATACCGAGCTGCTGGAGATAGGGAATTTTCTCGATCAAACCAGCGTAGGTACCGCGCTTAGCCGGCGTAACGCCGGAGTTAAGATTCGCCGTGAAGCCGCGCACGTGCATCTCGTAGACGATCGTGCGAGACGATGGCCTTCTTAGCGGTGCGTCTCCTTCCCAATCGTATGTGCAAGGATCCACCACTACACTTTTCATGGCGGTCGATGTGTTATCGCCATCCATAGCTGCAGCATTACGATCGTAGTTTTTCGGAACTACGACGGCGCGGCCGTACGGATCAAGAAGAACCTTGGATGGATCGAAGCGGAAACCATTCACAGGGTCAAATGGACCATGAGCCCGAAAGCCGTAGATCTGCCCCGGCTGAATGCCGGCTACAAACACGTGCCAATAGTGGTAAGTACGATTGTCAGCGGGATCGAGGGGGATCACGCGTGCGGCGCGGCCGTCGTCCCCGCGATCAAAAAACATTAACTCTATTTCGGACGCGCTGCGCGAGTAGACACTGAAATTAACCCCGTCGGGAGCCAGAGTGGCGCCAAGCGGATAAGTTCGGCCCACGTCAACCGGTTTAGGCGAAGAGATGGTCTTCCCTGCCAAAATGTTCGGCTCGACGACGCTCATCGCGGACGATCCCTTTTGTGACCACGCAGCTTTGTTACGCGGCGGCGCGGGCCTTCGCCTCGAATATGTTCACGAATTCCTGATATCGATTGGCGATGGCGGATACGGCCTCGTCTCGAGTGATCTTTCCCTGCTGCAATCCGACAAGCGGTTCCCAGAAACTCGTTCGGCCTACAGCGAAGCCGACAAATCCTGGAACGGCCGCAGCTGTCGTCAGCCAACTCCGAACCTTCACATCGTCCTCGCCTCGGCCGAGAACAATACAACCGACCCTCCATCGACCATTGCGGCGAGCTGCCGCGACAACACGCTCGCAGTCCGGGCGGTTATCAAGCCCCTCGATCTTCCAAACGTCCGGTTCAATATGCGCATTCTGCAATTGCTCGATTGCCTGAACCATCAACTCAGGGCGAAGCTCCACGTCATAAGCGCTCTTGTCTCCCTTGAATCGCTCGAGTTGTGGCTCTAATGCAGGCACCAACAACTCGAACATGAACAAACTTCTGCTCTTGCCGTGCAGATAGTCCGATAGGCGCCTCAGGCGGGATGCCTGCCGTGTGTTCGCAGCGCTGTCGCCTTCCGGGTTATACCGAACCAAAACCTTGCAGAACGTGGGATGAAAGGTCTCGATGTGTGTATCGAATTCTTCTCCGTACTCGAAATCGAACTCTTCCTGACCGCTCTTCTCGGCGGGGCAAGCAGTGACGTATTCTTTGGCTGCAGCATCACGGAGAATAGCAGCGCCGAACTGTTCGTCCACGAGGATGCCAGCTTTCTCCACGGGAACTCCGGCAGCGATGGCAGCTTCGAAGCCATCGTAAATCACCTGTTTGGTGGAGGCGATCTGCGCAGTCTGTTTGGGGCTTAGCGTTCCCTTCCATCCGAACATGCCGCTCTGAAAGGTGTCGCGATGGTCGAACGGAAGAACGTACAGAGGCTTTTCGAAGCCAATAGTGGTCATAGACGCTCCTTGAATTTCCGGTATCGCCGGATAAGAGTATTGGTTGAACTATCGTGATTCAGCTTGGGCTCCGCCTGGCTCTCTAATTCGGGGATAATGCGCTGGGCCAGCACCTTTCCGAGTTCGACGCCCCACTGGTCGAAGGAATCAATCTGCCAAATAACGCCTTGTGTAAAGACCGAATGCTCGTAAAGCGCTACCAGCTTGCCAAGCACTCCGGGCGTCAATCGGCCTGCGAGGATGGTGTTCGAGGGGCGGTTGCCATCGAAAACGCGGTGAGGGATCAGCCAGTCTGGAGTGCCTTCAGCTTTGACCTGCTCAGACGTTTTACCGAAAGCGAGCGCTTCGGCCTGTGCGAGGACATTCGCGATCAGCATGTCATGATGACGGCCAATCGCGTTCAGAGGCCGGCAAAACGCGATGAAGTCGCAGGGGATGAGGCGCGTCCCCTGGTGAATCAGTTGGTAGAAAGAGTGCTGGCCGTTGGTTCCCGGCTCGCCGAAGTAGATGGGGCCGGTTTCACACGGTACGCGATTACCGTCGAGCATCACCTGTTTCCCGTTGCTCTCCATCGTCAATTGCTGCAAGTACGCTGGGAACCGTTTGAGGTACTGCTCGTAAGGCAATACCGCGACTGTCTGCGCGCCAAAGAAGTCGTTGTACCAGACCGACAGCAGACCCAAGAGCACGGGCAGGTTGTCGAGGAACGGAGCCGCGCGGAAATGTTCGTCCATCTGATGGCAGCCGTCCAGCATGCTACGGAAATTTTCCGGGCCGATGGCCAACATGGTCGAAAGACCGATCGCGGAAGTCATCGAGTAACGTCCGCCGACCCAATCCCAGAACTCGAACATGTTGGCCGTATCGATCCCAAACTTCGTGACTTCTGCGGCATTCGTAGAGACTGCGACGAAATGCTTTGCGACGGCTTTTTCGTCTTGCCCGAAGCTTGCCAGCGACCATGCACGCGCGCTTTGGGCGTTGGTCATCGTCTCGAGCGTTGTGAACGTTTTGGAAGAGACGATGAAAAGAGTCTCTGCAGGGTCAAGGTCGCGCGTCGCCTCGGCAAAGTCCGTTCCATCAACATTTGAGACGAACCGGAACGTCATGTCGCGTTCGCTGTAGTGCTTGAGGGCTTCATAGGCCATCACTGGTCCTAAGTCGGAGCCGCCGATGCCAATGTTGACAACATTGCGGATACGTTTCCCCGTGTAGCCTTTCCAGTCGCCGCTCCGGACGCGGTTACAGAAACCCGCCATCTTGTCGAGGACGGCGTGAACCTGGGGCACGACATTCTGGCCCTCGACAATAATCGATGCGCCTCGCGGGGCGCGCAGGGCAACGTGCAGTACCGCCCGATTCTCCGTGATATTGATTTTGTCGCCGCGAAACATGCCTTCGATGCGAGATCGTAAGCCGGATTCTTCCGCCAACTGAACGAGCAGTTTGAGCGTTGTGTCATTGACGCGATTTTTCGAATAGTCGAGGTAAACGCCAACAGCATCAGCGGTGAGACGCTCACCACGCTTTGAGTCATTCGCGAACAACTCGCGCAGATGCACTTCGCGGATTTCTTGATAATGCTTTGCGAGCGCGTTCCAGGCGGGACGTTCGGTAGGGGGAATAATGAGATCTTTTTGTGGGAGTGCTGGCATAGTATTCAGCGCTTTTATACCAGAAGCGCGATACGCGGGCGGGAACGGAATAGGTATTGGCGGAGCGCTGATGTCCTCTACGCTGTTGGGCATGATGGTATCGGGCATGGCTCCAATTTCCAGATGCCGGCCGCGTATTCGGCAATAGTACGGTCACTCGAGAATTTTCCGCTGCTCGCCACGTTCAAAATTACCTTCTCCACCCATCGATCAGAGTCGGCGTAAAGCGTCGTGAGTTGTTGATCCGTGTTCAGGTAGGAAGTCAAGTCTGCCAGGTGCATATAGAAATCACCGTGAGTCAGTAGCGTTTCGCGAAGAGGATCGAAAACGCCCGGCTCATTCCGATTGAAGTGGCCGGAGAAGATTAGATCTAGCGCTGCTCGCGTCTCGGGCTCATTCTCGTAGTGCCAGCGAGGGCTGTACCATCCGCGGCTGCCAGCGACTTGTTCCGCTGTGAGACCGAACAGGAAAAAGTTTTCTTCCCCCGCTTCCTCTGCCATCTCAATGGTCGCTCCGTCTCGTGTGCCGATCGTCAATGCCCCGTTCATCATGAATTTCATGTTGCTTGTTCCGCTGGCTTCAAAGCCCGCCGTCGAGATCTGGTTGGAAACGTCGCTGGCCGGGATCAGGCGTTCCGCGAGGGATACACAGTAGTCGGGCAAGAACACTACTTTGAGGCGGCCACGCACGGCCGGGTCGCCGTCGATGGTGCCGGCGAGATTGTTGATGAATTTGATAATGAGTTTGGCTAGATGATAGGCCGGTGCAGCCTTGCCACCAAAGAAGAATGTCCGTGGCTGGATTTCAAGCGCCGGATTCGCGCGAAGCCGGTTGTAAAAGACGACTATTCGCAGGACGTTTAGGAGTTGCCGCTTATATTCATGGATGCGTTTGATTTGGCAGTCGAAGATCGTGTCGGGATTTACTGTCTGCCCGGAGGTCCTTCCGAGCCAATCCGCAAACTGGCACTTCGCCTGGCGCTTGGCTTCGCGGAAGGCGCTTCGCAAGCTCTTGTCGCCAGCCAGCGGCTTTAGCCTGCTGAGCTGATTCAGGTCAGTGACCCAACCTTCGCCTATGGATTCGGTGATAACACGCGCGAGCGGCGGGTTCGCGAGTAGCAACCAGCGCCTCGGTGTGACGCCGTTGGTTTTATTATTGAAGCGCTCGGGAAAGAGCGCGGCCAAATCTTTGACGGTCGTTTTGCGGAGTAATTCAGAATGAATGGCCGCGACGCCATTTGTACTGTGCGAGCCGGCGATTGCTAGATTAGCCATTCGAATCTTCCGCCCAGCGGCCTCTTCTACAAGACTTATGGATTGAATCATTTCACCATTACCCGGGAAGCGTCTCCGAACGTCGTCGAGCAAGCGCCGATTGATTTCGCAAATGATCTCGAGCTGGCGGGGGAGCAGCGCCTCAAACCACGCTAGCGGCCATTTCTCCAACGCCTCGGGCAAGAGCGTGTGATTTGTGTACGCCAGCGATCTTTTTGTGATCTCCCAAGCCTCGTCCCATCCCAGATGTGCTTCGTCGAGCAGGATACGCATGAGTTCGGGAACTGCCACAGCCGGATGAGTATCGTTCAGCTGGATGGCAACCTGGTCAGCAAATGCGCCCCAATCAGGATTGCTTCTCCGGAAGCGGCGCACTATGTCAGCGAGTGAGCAGGCAACAAGAAAGTACTCCTGTACAAAGCGCAATCCCTGTCCCATGCTCGTGGAATCGTCGGGATACAGTACACGTGTGAGGGATTCGGCGGACAGCGTCTCCGCTAGTGCGCCAACGAAGTCGCCTTCGCTGAACTGTTGAAAATTGAAGAAATCAGGTGCAGCCGCGGCCCAGAGCCTGAGTGTGTTTATAGTTTTGCCACCGTAACCAACCACGGGGCGATCGAACGGGATGCCGAACAGGCGCGACGGCCGGTCTCGCACGGCGCGCAAACTACCGCCGTGAACCTCAAAGGAGCAATTCAGGTCGATTTCTACTCTCTCGTAGGGACGCGCGACCTCCCACGGATCCGGGTGGCGCAGCCAGTTGTCCGGCCGCTCCTCCTGCCAGCCGTCCCGAATGCATTGTTTGAAAATACCGTATTCATACCGTAGGCCGTAGCCCATGGCGGGGAGCTCCATTGTGGCAGCAGATTCCATAAAGCACGCTGCCAGGCGGCCCAACCCCCCGTTGCCCAGCCCTGCGTCGGGTTCCTGCTCCAACATGTCAATCCAATCGACATTCTTCTGCCGCGTGGCTTCCTTTATGAGAGGATCGAGCAGAAGATTGGTGACATTGTTGGCGAGCGATCGACCGATGAGAAATTCCATCGATAGGTAATACAACCGCTTAGCGTTCTGGCGCTCGTATGTACGCTCAGTGAGAACCCATCGTTGCGAGAGAACGTCCCGCACAGATCGAGTGGCGGCCTCAAATCGATCCCGTGGACTTGCCGCAGCCAAATCAATCACATTGTCAAAAAGGAGGTGCCGTTCGTACAATGCATCGTCGGCCCCAGCGAACCGAATTGGGCCGCATCCGTATGGATCCAGGAACTTTGACCAATCCTGTTTTTCTGTTAATATCTGCGGGACGGAAACCGCCTTGGTACGCATGTGTATATGCCCCTTCTTCGAAGCCTGGGCTTCTTCTTTCACTTCTGTTCTGGAGCCACGGCTGAAGAGCTCCTGGATCACACACCTGTGCGCCTTATTGCAACAGATGTTGCTCAGACCGAATGCGGTCCTTTTTAATTTGTTTAATGTTGGTTACAGCCGAAAGGCGTGTTTCGTAACTGCGCAGTAATCGAGTTTACTTAACAGCGACTTTGGCATCCAAAGTTGCGTCGTCCTCCGACGTACTCGGCGTCGTCACATGCTGGGTTTCGTTCCACAGCCGGATAACCGGCCGGGCAAGATCGTGTTCATAACCCAACGCACTCAGACTGGCGGTGCTTAACATGAAAGACCGGGCGTTCACTGTTGGTTCAACGCCGATCCAGCGGGCGGCCAGTACTCGAATAAAATGTCCGCTCGAAAACAGCAGCACGTCACCGTGCACGGCACGCACGCGGCTCACCACAGAATCCGCCCGTGCTGCCACTTCCTGAGGTGATTCTCCTCCCGGGCATCCGTCCCTGAAAAGTTGCCAGTCTGGCTGCTTAGCACGAATCTCAGCCCCGGTCAGACCCTCATATTGGCCATAATTCCACTCGACTAGGTCGTTATCGACTTCTGCGACTCCGCCGAACCCAGCGAGTTCACACGTGCGTTTCGCCCGCTCAAGCGGGCTAGTATATACCTTGGCAAAGGGCAATCCCGCCAAGCGCTCTCCCAACCGGCGCGCAGTGCGCTCACCGGCCTCCGTCAACGGCAGGTCTGTGAGTCCCGTGTGCTGGCCTGAAAGACTCCAGGCAGTCTCTCCGTGCCTGGCCAGGTAAATGATAGGAAGCTTCCTGCTCATTAGGGGCAAAGAAACGCAGGACGTATGTCCTTACGCGTTTTCGGACTGCACGAGCGATTCAATACTTTTCAGGTACAAACGTTCTGCCCTTCATCGTGGCCTCGTCATCGTACGCTCCCTTCGTGGAGCGCTTGGGCATTTTTATCTTTTCCCTCGGAGCCTTCCCAAAATCAACAAGGCTCAACAGGTACGAGATGCAGTTGAGGCGTGCGCGCTTTTTGTCATCCGATCGCACAATGTGCCAGGGCACGGTCTTGGTATCCGTTGCTTCCAGCATCATGTCACGTGCTCGGGAGTATTCATACCAGCGAGTGCGCGAGGGCAAGTCCATGGGACTGAGCTTCCACTGGCGCAGCGGATCTGTGATGCGAGCCTCAAAGCGCCGTTCCTGTTCTTTGTTGCTCACTTCGAGCCAGAACTTGAGAAGCGTGATTCCACCTGCTGTTAAGTAGCCTTCGAATGTTGGGCACAATTCGAGAAAGCGGCGATGCTGTTCTTTTGTGCAGAAACCCATCACATATTCCACGCCAGCGCGGTTGTACCAACTTCGATCAAAGATGACGATCTCGCCCGCCGCCGGCAGATGCGGCACGTAGCGCTGCATGTAGAGTTGGCTTTTTTCACGGTCGGATGGCGCGGGAAGTGCAACGACGCGAAATACACGCGGGCTAACGCG
>DATBHS010000221.1:0-27041 GCA_036557345.1 Bryobacteraceae bacterium | reverse complement strand
TCTGTTTTCCAGTATCGCGAGCGCGATTCTATGGACCGTTCTGATGCCGCCCGCAGCGAGGCCGGCTGACTGGCCCACATTCGCACACGATCCGCAACGTACCGGCTGGGCAGTCGAGGAACTCGGGCTGAACGCGAAGACCGCTCCAAATCTGGTTTTGCTCTGGAAGACAAAAGTAGAGAACGAATCGTATAGCCTATGGGCGCTTACGACACCCGTTGCCGCGGAAAAAGTTTCAACCGCTAAGGGCGTAAAGACGGTGGTATATGTTGCGGGAATTTCAGGGAGTGTTTTCGCGCTCGAAGCGCAAACAGGAGAAGTTCTCTGGACATACAAGATCAAGAACTTCGTGGAATCGAGAAAGAACGTTTATGTTTACCAAGGAACTTTTCTCTGTCCGAACGGGATCTCAGCGACTCCGGTTATCGACAGGAGTAGCGAGGTGCTGTATGTGGTGGGTGCAGACGGCATGCTGTACGGGCTTGATCTGGGGAGCGGCCGGCTCCGCTACGGTCCGATTCAGTTCGTAGCGCCATTCTCGAAGAGCTGGAGCCTTGGACTGGTCGACGGAAAGGTCTATACGACGCTTTCGCAAGGATGCGGCAACGGGCTTGCAGGTTTCTACTCGATCGACATACGCGACCGCCATCGACCTGTGATCCAACAAAGTTTGCTTTCGAATACCAATACCGCCGGGATTTGGGGCAGAGGGGGACCGGTGATCGGCACCAATGGCCGCGTTTACGGCGGAACCGGCGACGGCGGATTCGACCCCTCGGCGGGTGACTATTCGAATACGGTGATCGCGGCATCCTCAGATACGTTGAAGGTGGTCGATTACTTCCTTCCGCCCAATTGGTCGTACATAAACAGGAAAGATTTCGACTTGGGTTCGGCAAACCCGGTCTTCTTTGGGTGGCGTGAACGGTACCTTGTGGCACATGGTGCGAAGGAGGGAGTCGTCTATCTGATGGATGCGGATTCTCTCGGATCGAAGGATCACCAGACTTCTCTCTATACCTCACCACGGTTAGGAAATGACGCAGCGGAGTGCTGCGCGGGGCTGGGTATCTGGGGCGGGCTATCAACGGCCCGCGACGGGGACGGACAGGCCTGGATCTATGTGCCGATGGGCGGACCTCCCGCCGCAAACGGACCTGCGTTTCCGGTAGTAAGTGGCGATACGAGCAAGGGAAGCGTCATGGCTTTTAAAGTGGTTGCCGATCCGCATACGCAGAATCCTGTGCTAGAGCCAGCATGGATCTCGGGCGGCTTCGCATCGCCGGAACCGGTCGTGATTGCGGGTGATATCGTGCTTGCGCTTTCAAACGGAGAGAATCCTGTACAGAAGGGTGGGGAAAAGGCAAGACTGCTCAATACGCGGCCGGCGGTACTGAAGGCCCTCGACGCCAGGACGGGCAAGGAACTTTACAACAGCGGTCCAAGTATCAGCACCTGGGCGCATTTCGGCGGACTGGCCATCGCAGGAGGAAATGTCTTTCTGGTCGACCACGATTCAAACGTGTACTGCTTTGGGGTTCCTGCTAAGGCGGGCCACGAGACAACAACCGGGGAAACGCAGTGAAGTGCCTTGAAGCTGCGAAAGCGCAACTCTCTCGCCGCGATCTTCTCATGGGTGTACTCGCAACAACTGCCGTACCGCTCCTGGCGAGGAACAAAGCCAGCTTGCAAATTGGCACGATGGATACCGTCCTGAAGTTGGCCGGTAAACCCCAAGCGATTCAGTTGGCAAAAGCGTTAGATCTCGCCGCGGTTCAAGTGACACTCGGCGTATCAGCCGATGGGAAGATGCTGCCTCTCGAAGATCCGGAATTGCAGAGGCGATATGTCAACGCATCGGAGCAGCATAGGATTCCGATCGACTCCACCTATATCAACATGCTCCATGTGAGCTGTCTGAAATCTGACCCAAACGCCAAGAAATGGGTATTGAAGGGTATCGAGATCACGAAGAGCCTTCGCGCACCGATTCTCATGACCGTGTTCTTCGGTAAGTGCGCTGTCCTGAACCGGACCGAACTTGACTACGTCATCGATGCGTTTCGCGACCTTATAAGCACGGCGGAACGGGCAGGCGTGATTCTGGGTTTTGAGAACACATTGCGGGGGGAGGACAACCGCTATGCGGTAGACCGAATTGCTTCCGCTGCATTTAAAATCTGGTACGACGTGGGAAATTCGACCTACAACGGCTACGACGTACCGGCGGAAATCCGGATGCTCGGCCGCGAGCGAATCTGCCAGTTTCATTTCAAGGACAAGGGATACCTGGGTGAAGGCGTCGTCTCGTATGCCCCGATCTTGAAGGCCATCGGAGATATCGAATTCAAGGGCTACGCCAACCTGGAGACAACTTCTCCGTCTGGCGATGTCGAGAAAGACACGAGACGCAATCTTGCATATCTGCGGAACCTGATGTCCACGGCTTGACCTGCGGAGTTCCACCCAAGCCTTCCCCGTTTAGCCCGGAAACTCGAATGGAGCGGTATTTGACGGTTAAGTGAGCGCTTTTAACGACGCGGGACGGACGCTGCTAACCCACTAAAGACAGGGCCATCTAAGTTTACGGGATGCGCAATCACTTCTATTTAATGTGAGCCTGAGCAGTTGTAAAGAGGCTGGAGTCAAAGAGGCGGAACACATACAACGTCCCGCCTGAGCGATAATTACGCATCCAGGGCGCACCCGCGCCGGTAAAGCCGCCGACAGCGCCACCCATACCCGAAGCGATAGCGATGTACTGGTGTCCATCCAGACGATATGAGATGGGCGCCGCACGGATGCCCGAACCGGTTTGATAGGACCAGAGTAGGGTGCCCTTTTCCGCATCGAAAGCCTGAAAAGCACCTTCCGCGGTCCCGGTAAAGACCACGTTACCCGCAGTTGCTAGCATTCCCGCACCCATCGGCGTACGGGTCTTCAATTCCCAGGCTGTCTCTCCCGTGTCTGCATGAATGGCCATCACCTTTCCAAAAGCTTGGCCGGGAAGATAGCGGAATCCACTCGGTCCGGGCGGCATGCCTTTCTTTTTGGCTTCGGAGCCGTAGTTATAAAACATCGCACAATTCTCGATGGCTGGAACATAGACCATGCGCGTCATTGGTGAATATGCCATAGCGTTCCATTCCTTGCCTCCTGCAGCGCCAGGGCAGACTCTGACGCCTTTATATGAAGTGATCGCTTGAGGATTGATAACAGGAGTACCGGCAGCATCGAACCCGGTCGCCCAGGTGGTGCGAACAAACGGCTTTGCGTACAGGAACGCACCGGTGGCTCGGTCTAACGCAAACAGGTAACCATTACGGTCCGCATGTACCAAGGCATTTACTCGCCCGTGTAGAGCAGGAAATGAATCTACGAATACCATTTCGTTTACGCCGTCATAATCCCAGACATCATGCGGTGTAAATTGGTAACTCCATACCAGCTTGCCCGAATCTGCCTCCAGTGCCAACACACTGTCGGAATACAGATTGCGCCCTTTGCGGATGTCGCCGTCGTAAGCTGGATAAGGATTCCCTGTGCCCCAATAGATCAGATTAAGCGCGGGATCAAACGAGCCATTCATCCAAGTAGCTCCGCCGCTCCAGGGTCCCTTTCCAGCCTTACTTTCTGGAACTGTATAGAAACGCCAGATTCGCTTACCGGTCCTGGCATCGTAGGCATCAAGATAGCCGCGCGATCGATAATCCCCTCCCGCTACTCCTGTGATGATCTTGTTACCCGCAACCAAGGGGGCTGCAGTAATACTGTTGTTGTCGTCTATCTTGCCGACCTCGATGTCCCATCGAACTCGGCCGTCACGCGCGCTCAGGGCCACGAGGTGCGCGTCGAGAGTACCCAAGTAAAGCGTGTCTCCTAGAATGGCAACACCACGGTTCACCGGCCCGCAGCAGTATCTCAACTTTTCAGGTAGGCGACGGCGGTAATGCCATACCTCTGCCCCGCTGAATGCGTCGATCGCAAACACGTGATCCCACGATGTAGTGAGATAAAGAATGCCATTCACAAACAACGGCACGCCTTCCAGACCGTCAGGCGTACCAGTCTGAAAACTCCAAACAGGCACCAGGTTTCCTACATTGTTGCGAGTAATCTCGTTTAGCGGGCTGAAATGCCCGTTGCCTGGGTCGCGGCCGTACATCAACCACTGGTCTGGTTCACGATCGGGCGCTTCGAGCACCTCTTTGGAAACCTTAATCTCTGGCACAAGCAGAGAATTCGCTGGCTGAATCGCAGAGGTGGACAAGTGTCGCAGATAAGCAACGAGCGCCAGCCGGCCCTTTGCGTCAATGCGATCTTTGAAAGATGGCATAGCGGTACCCGGTCGGCCGTCGCGGATTGTAAGCCCGAGTTGATCATCCGTCAATGAGTGCTGCCACCTTAGATTGGTCAGATCTGGCCCGGATCCACCTTCGCCGGTTGCTCCGTGACACACGCTACAGTGCTGCGTAAACAAGATTTGCCCAGCCTTACGACCCGATTGGGCGGCAGCCGGAGGGGCAAATAGGAAAAATGGCGCGAATTGCGTCAGAAGGGCCTGGGTGAGTACAACATTAAGAAAGGCTTTCGCGATCATTCGGGCGATCAAAGCTTTCAACCCTTCTCTTTGTTGCCGCTCATGGTTAAATACCACATTTCTTATGAGAACCTTCTGCACTTTGGAACCTGTTGCGGTGCCGCAATGGTTGCAAAGCAGTGGTCCGCGTTTGATCCGGAAGCTCAAATACCGGTTCGAAACCTGATGCATCAGGCCGCGGGTAGTGGTAGTTCAACATCCCACCGAGCCTTTCGCGGCGGCGAATGGCGCCTGACGATTCAGAGACCAAGTCGGATACGATCAGTCGGAAGCGCCCCGGCCCCCATTAAGCGCGTAGAGTCACCATGTCTCCGGGCCGGACAGAAGTTATCTGGGGCGGCTGGTGGGATTCGAACCCACGACATCCAGAACCACAATCTGGCGCTACTACCAACTGAGCTACAGCCGCCGCAACGGGCCCTCCGAGGGGCTCAATACGACCACTGTAGCATTCGTTTCACATCAGACTGATCGGGTCCACGTCGATAATTAACGCCGCCGCTTTCCATTTTTCTTTCGCGGCGAAGGCGCGCAGCTCGGTCAATATCTCGCGAAGAACCGCGCGCTTGCTAGCTTTTAGCAGGATCTGATACCGGTATTCATTTTTCAGCCGTAGCACCGGTGCTTCAGCTGGTCCCATAGCGCGGATTCCGGGCGGCGGCGGATTCAGCAGACGGCCTAGCTGCGTACTCATGCGCAACGCCTCTTCCTGTTTTTCAGTCCTGACCAGGACATTCGCGCATGCGGCGAAAGGCGGATAGCGCAGCCACCTGCGAAACTCGAGCTCTTTTTTGTAGAAGGCCTCATAATCTTGCTCGGCTGCGAATCGTATCGCGTAATGGTCGGGATTCAAAGCTTGGATGATCACACGCCCAGGCGTCTGGCCACGCCCCGCACGCCCGGAAGCCTGCGTCAGGAGCTGGAAACTTCGCTCCGCCGCTCGAAAATCGGGCATGCTGAGACCGATATCGGCGAGAACGACGCCCATCAACGTCACGTTCGGAATGTCGTGGCCCTTGGCGATCATCTGCGTTCCGACCAGAATGTCGATCTCTCCCTCGCGAAAGCCCTGCAGGATTCGTTCGTAGGCGCCCTTTGCGCCGGCGCTGTCGCGGTCCAGCCGTGCCACGCGGGCAGACGGCAAGTGCCTGTGCAACTCATCTTCGACCCGCTCGGAGCCGGTCCCAAGGAACTGAATATAGTCGCTCGCGCACTTCGGGCACTCGGACGGGATCTTAGCGGCGTAGCCGCAATAGTGGCAGAGCATGCGGCGATCGCGGCGATGATGCGTCAGGACAACCGAGCAGTTTTCACACAGCATGCGCTCGCCGCAGGCACGGCAAACCATGAAGCTGGAGAAACCGCGCCGATTCAGAAGAAGCATCGTCTGCTCGCCGTGGACGAGCCGCTGCTGCATCTCGGCAAGGAGCTTTCGCGAGAAAGTGGCCTGCTTCTTCGTCTCGAGAAACTCCAGGCGCATATCGACGATCTCGACTTCGGGCAACGGACGCCGCCCGATGCGCTCGGGAAGGAGGAGGCATGTATATTTGCCCTGATCGGCGTTGTAGCGGCTCTCGAGACTGGGCGTGGCCGATCCTAGGACAGCCACTCCTCCGAACGTCTTGGCGCGTACAAGGGCCACGTCGCGGGCGTGATAGCGTGGCGTATCCTGCTGCTTGTAGCTGCCGTCGTGCTCTTCGTCAACTACGACAAGGCCCAAGTCCTGCACGGGGGCAAACACACCGGAACGGGTTCCCACGACGACGCGCGCCTGTCCATCGCGGATGCGGCGCCATTGACCGGCACGCTCGGCGTCACCGAAAGCCGAGTGCAGTATCGCGACCTGCTTGCCAAAACGGTGGAAAAACTGTCCGGCGACAGCGGGTGTGAGCGCGATTTCGGGCACGAGCAGAAGCGCGCTCTTTCCCAAACGGAGCGCCGCCTCGATGCTGCGCATATACACTTCGGTCTTGCCGGAACCAGTGACTCCTTCGAGCAGGAATGTCTTGAAGGCTCTTGCCTCGAGCGCCTCGCCAATTGCTCGCACCGCCATGTCCTGAGCCTCATTCAGGATCGGGATCGGGCGCTCGAATCCACCGGGCTGTTTCACGTCTTCGGCTTCCAGTCTGATCAGCGCCCGGCGCGCGAGGGAGCGCGCCGCCTCGCTTGCTCTCTTCACCTTTTCGGTAAGCGCCGCTAGATTGTGGCCCCCCGGATGTAATTCGAGAAACGCCAGCAGTTCCCGTTCATGCTTCTTCAACTTCAGCTCGACGGAAGGTCTGGCGATCCATTCAGCGGTAAGCTTTTCGGCCGGCGCCCGCAGAGGGTCGCGATCCTCGTGACTCTCTTCCGCTGTCACCCAGCCACGCCTGACGAGCGTGCGAAGAACAGGACGGGCGTTCTCGATTCTGCTCGCGAGAAATTCCACCGGTCGCGGGCGTTCTTCGAGCGCCGAAAGCAGTTTGCTCGCCGGATCACCGCCGCCCACAAACAGTTGCCGCGCCACCTCCCGCCCTGTGCCGGTGAGGGAGTAACGCAGGCTCCGCCGGCTTTCCCCGCCGAGTGGCAGCATCCCCTTGAGCACTTCACCGAGCGGCGCGCAATAATATTCGGCGATCCACTGAGCGAGTTGCAACAGCTCTGCGTCGAGCACCGGCTCTTCATCGCGGACGCTGAGCACTTCCCGCAATTCGCATGAAGGCTCATCGTCGTGAGCGCAGACGATGACACCGGTCAGCTTGCGCGCTCCGAAGGGGACAATGACACGACAGCCGGCCGCCACGCGTGAACGCAAAGTCGCTGGCAGTTCATAGGTGAACAGACGGTCAAGAGGTACCGGCAGCGCTACGTCGCAATATCGGAACTGAGCCTCAGGCATCCAACCCGCCGATAGCTTGGAAGGCGGGCTTGAGCGCTGGGTAGAGCGCGCGGAAAATACGATACCGGATCTCGTGGAACTCGACTTCCTGCTGTTGCGGCTCTTTCACCGCTACTTCTTTGATGGCCAACTGGCAAAGCTCCACGGCACTTGAGTATTCTCCGGTTCCCACCATGGACAATAATGCAGCTCCGTAGGCCGAGCCTTCCTGCGTTTCCAGTGTCGTAACACGCGCGGCGAAGATATCGGCAAAGAGCTGATGCCAAAACGGGCTTCTTGCGCCACCGCCTGAGAGCCTCACGAGCGAGGGCCGCGCGCCGAGTGCTGTGATGATTTCCAGGCCATCCCGCAAGCTGTAACAGACGCCCTCCAGAATGGAGCGGACCATATCGGCCCGCTGATGTTTCGCTGTCAGCCCAACCCAAGACGCACGCGCATTCGCGTCCAGATGGGGTGTGCGCTCTCCCATCAGATAAGGCAGCCAGAACAGGCCATGAGCCCCTGCCGGCGAAAGAGTGGCTTCGGCCGTCAAATCGTCGTATTCCGTGTCGGGCGCGAGGCGGTTCCGAAACCATTGGAGGCTTAAGCCCGCGCCTTGCGTGACGCCCATCACGTGCCAGGCATTCGGAATGGCATGACAGAAAGTGTGCACGCGGCCCTCTGGATCGTACGCGGGCCTTTCCAGGTATGCGAAGACCACACCGGAAGTGCCAACCGTGCACGACAGTTCGCCGGTTTGGACAATTCCATTGCCGATGGCGCTGGCGGCCTGGTCTCCCGCTCCTGCCACAACCGGCGTGCCAGCCGCCAATCCGGTCAGCTTCGCTGCGGCAGCCGAAACCTTCCCTGACACCTCGCTCGATTCGAGTGCCTGCGGCAGAATGCGTTTGTCGAGAGTGAGGCGGTTCACCATCTCGTCTGACCAGCGCCGGTTGACTACATCAAATAAGGCTGTGCCGCTCGCATCAGAGACGTCCGTGGCGAACTCGTCAGTCAGCCTGAAACGCACATAGTCTTTGGGCAGCAGAATATGGCGAAGCGACGCGAAGTGTTGTGGCTCATGGTCGCGCACCCACAGAAGCTTCGGAAGCGTGAAGCCGGTCAGGACCGGATTCGCGATTAAGGCGAGCACGCGGTCCGTTCCCATCGATGCGTTGATGAAATCAACCTGTCGCTGGCTGCGTTGATCGCACCAGATCAAGGCAGGCCGTATTACGTCATTGCTTGTGTTCAGCATCACAAGCCCGTGCATCTGGCCTGACAGGCCTACACCTCGCACCGCCGGGCCATCCGCGCCTGCCTGCTTAAGAACACCTTGAATGGCGATCTGCGCCGCACGCCACCAGTCGTCAGGATGCTGCTCGGCCCAAAGCGGACGAAGCATTTCCATGTCCTGGTGCGCAGCGATGAAGGAATAGCGGACGCGGCCGGCTTCATCCACCAGCAGCGCGCGCGAGCCGCCCGTGCCAATGTCGAGTCCGAGCCAATAGGTTGGGGAGCGGTCAGCCATCAGCCATCAGCAATTAGCCGTCAGCAATCAGCTCTCAGCTTTCAATTCTCTCAGCGAATCGCGGTTGCTGAACGCCGATAGCTGATCGCTGACGGCCTTTTCGCATTGAAACGGGAGGTAGGCGGCGCCGTACAGTCCGGCGTCCGCACCGAGCAACCCTTTTTCCACCCTGGTCCCGGTGCGGGCAAAAATGAAAGAACGCTTGTTTATTTCAGCAAACATGGACGGGGCGAAGAGGTCCCAAGCCGGCAAGGGCCCTCCACTCAATAGATAGAGAGGAAAATTAAAAACATTGATTAAATTTGCAATCGCAATGCCCAAGGCCCGGCCTGCCGCTTCAAAGACCAATTTGGCGCGCTCATTTCCCTGGACCGCCAGCTCGTAGACCTTGGCGGAAGTGGTGTCCCGGCCAAAGTGCATCATGCGGCCCATAGCGGCAATCGCGGTCGCGGAGGCATGCTTTTCGAGGCATCCACAATTGCCGCATCCGCACGGATTGCCATCCGGGAATACGGTCATGTGTCCGAACTCGCCAGCCATACCGAGGAACCCATGCAGCACTTTTCCGTTTTGCACAATCCCGCCTCCAATACCCGTGCCGAGAGTCAGCAGAATAAGGTCCTTTACGTTCCTGCCGGCGCCTCGCCACATCTCACCGAGCGCCGCGGCGTTTGCATCGTTTTCAAGGATGATCGGCGTTCCCAACTGCTCCTGAATTTCATCGCGGACGGGAAAGCCCTCAAAGCCCGGCAAATTGGCAGATCCGAGCACGACTCCGGCCTCCATATCGATGAATCCCGGGACACCGATACCAACGCCGCGCAGGCCATCTGTTCCGATACGCGCCCTAACCGCCTCGATTACTCTTACAATTTCGTTCACCACGCGCCGCGGGCCGGCGTCGAACACAGCCGGCTCCGTTATTCTGTCAAGGATCTGCCCTTGCGCATCAATCGCCGCGACACGAAGGTTCGTGCCGCCCAAATCAACGCCGATTGCGTAGGCGCTCATGCGCCTGAATCATAGCAGATAAAGCGATTTTAGACGGCTGGGTCGCCGTCGCTGGGTCGCAGCGTCAGATCTAGCCAGAAATGAGCCGTTTCGCGGATGGTCGAGAAGAAGCCGTCGAGATCGGCCGGCTTCCGGATGTAGCAATTGGCGTGCAGTTGGTAGGCTTGCCGGATGTCGGTATCAACGTCGGAGGTGGTGAGGACCGCAACAGGTATGCAGGTCAAAGAATCGTTGGTTTTGATTGCGCGAAGCAGATCGCAGGAACCCGATTTAGGCAGATTGAAATCCAGAAAGATCAAATTTGGTTGCGGAGCTCCGGCGAACTGCCCCTGCCGGCGCAGGAACAGCATGGCTTGTTCGCCATCGCTCGCCACGTGCACATTGACCGGCGGCTCCAAAGCCTTTAGCGCCTCTTTCATCAGGCGCACGTCTCCCGGATTATCTTCAACGATCAGAATCTCGCGGCAATTCGGCGAGAGCAGGCCCGCTTTTTCCATTTAGAGAGTTAAATTGTAAATCTCAGTGTATCGGCTGCGAACCTTTGTTGGAATATCAGAGGAATCCTTATCGGCGTAGGGCGCTATGGTTTTTTCACAATGCTACGCAGCACCAGCTCGGCTAGGGCGTCGACATACTTCTGGGTAAGGGGAGCGTGCCCGACCAACAGGCGGTAGTACAGGGGCCCATATAGAACATCCATGAGCAGTTCCAGATCCACTTCGTGACGTAAGCTGAGCCCGCGGTAACGTTCGAGGCCGGCTTTGGCATCCGTGCGGCGTGGACGAACCCATACCGAGCGAAATGCCTCGCTGACTTCGGGATCGTTCTGCGCTGCGGCGACAAAGGCTTTGAAGATTCGGCCACGGCGGCCCGTCAACAGCTTGATAAAGTTTCGCAACTGTAGATGAATGTCTTCACGAAGGCTCCCTGTATTCGGGAAGGGCAGCTCCTGGGCCACAGCTTCTCGCAGCGCTTCGACGAGGACCGCAGCTTTATTTGGCCACCATCTGTAGATAGTCGCTTTGCTGGCGCTTGCCCGTTCGGCAATGGCATCTGTGGTGGCATTTGCAAAGCCTTGCTCTTCGAGAACCTCCAGCGCCGCCGCGAGAATACGCGTCTTGGCTTCTTCATCGCGCGGCCGCCCGCGCGCTCGCAACGGAACGTCCTCAATCATCTCTCACCAACACAGGAACGAAGTTTTCGATTTACGAAACTTTTAAGTACCGTAAATTCATCAGAGTAGTGCATGTGGATTGTCAGAGTTGCTCTGTCCAAGCCCTACACATTCATCGTGCTCGCGTTACTGATCCTGCTGGTCAGTCCGATTGTCATCCTGCGCACTCCAACCGACATTTTCCCCAACATTAATATTCCCGTCATTTCCGTCGTCTGGAATTTTACGGGGCTGAATCCGGAGGAGATGGAGGGGCGTCTAGTATCTCCATATGAGCGTGTTCTAACGACAACAGTGAACGATATCGAGCATCTCGAGTCCACATCGTTGAATGGTGTCGCAGTCAACAAGATATTCCTGCAGCCGTACGCAAATGTGACGACTGGCATTTCGCAGGTTACCGCCGTATCGCAGACGATCCTTCGTCAGATGCCGCCGGGTGTGAATCCGCCCTTGATCCTGGCCTATAACGCTTCGAGCGTTCCGATTCTGCAACTCGCCTTGTCTGGAAAAACGCTTCAGGAGCAGGAGTTGAATGACATTGGCATGAATTTTCTGCGACCACAGCTTGTGACAGTGCCGGGGGCTGCCGTTCCCTATCCCTACGGCGGCAAACAGAGACAGGTAATGATCGACCTGAACCCCGCGCTACTGCAAGCCAAGGCCCTTTCACCGTTTGACGTTGTGAATGCAGTTGCCTCGCAGAATTTGATCGTTCCTTCGGGCACAGCAAAGATCGGCCAATTCGAATACGACGTCGATCTGAATGGCAGTCCGCGGACAATTCCAGAGATCAGCGATTTTCCGGTGAAAGTCGTGGGCAATTCCACCATTTATGTTCGCGACGTGGCGAATGTCCGGAACGGATTTTCTCCGCAGACGAACATTGTCCGGCAGGACGGCCGGCGGGGTGTCCTCATAACGATCCTGAAAGCGGGCAACGCCTCGACCTTGGACGTGGTGAAAGGCGTAAAAGAACTGCTGCCGCGCGTGGAAGCAACGCTTCCATCACAGTTGAAGATTCAGCCGCTCGCCGATCAATCGATATTCGTTCGCGCGGCCATCAGCGGTGTGGTCCGCGAGGCCATCATCGCGGCTTGCCTGACGGGTCTGATGATCCTTATCTTTCTGGGCAGCTGGCGCAGCACGCTGATTATCGCTATATCGATTCCGCTGTCGATCTTGACTTCGGTCATTGTGCTGAGCGCACTCGGTCAGACGATCAACATCATGACGCTGGGCGGCCTGGCGCTGGCAGTCGGCATTCTGGTGGATGATGCGACGGTAACAATCGAAAACATTGAACGCTATCTCGAGGAGGGGCAGGGTCTGCGCAATGCCATTGTCGAAGGCGCGGCCCAGATTTCGGTCCCGGCCCTCGTCTCCACTCTTTGTATCTGTATCGTGTTTCTCCCAATGTTTTTCTTGAGCGGCGTTGCGAGATTCCTGTTCGTGCCGCTGGCGGAGGCTGTCGTGTTCGCGATGCTGGCTTCCTATGTCCTTTCGAGAACGCTGGTACCGACGCTTGCGATATACCTTCTGCGGGCAAAGGGCCACGCAGCGAATACGCGAAATCTCTTTACGCGATTTCAGCTTGGCTTTGAGCGGATATTCGAATTCGTACGGACGCGATATCAGGCAGTCCTGACCACTCTGGTCTACCGGCGACGGTTGTTCGTTCCCATTTTTGTGGGGCTTTGCTTCTCTGTCGTTGCCTTGATGCCCTTTCTCGGGCAAGATTTTTTCCCGCTGAGCGATACCGGGCAGTTCAAGCTGCACGTGCGAGCGAAAACCGGAACCCGCATCGAGGAAACCGCCCGTTTGTGCGATCTGATCGATGCATCGATTGGTCGGCAGATTCCGAAAGACGAACTCGAAACGGTGCTGGACAACATCGGACTCCCCTACAGCGGGATAAACCTCTCATACAGTAACTCGGGCCAGATTGGAAGCGCTGATGCGGACATCCTGGTAACGCTTGCCGCGAAACACAGGCCGACGGCTGACTACATACACACGCTTCGGATTAATTTGCCGAAGCAGTTTCCAGGGACGGTCTTCTATTTTCTCCCGGCCGACATCGTGAGCCAGATCTTGAATTTCGGCCTTCCGGCCCCAATCGACGTGCAGATCGTGGGCAACGACGTGGAGGAAAGCCGCGTTTTTGCCAACCGCGTGCTGCCGCAACTACAACGAATTCCGGGAGCCACAGATCTTCACGTGCATCAGGTGTTCGATGGACCCAAGCTTCACGTAGATGTGGACCGCACGAAAGCAGCTGAAAGCGGATTTACACAGAACGACGTTGCGCGCAGCCTGTTGACTTCGTTGAGTGGCAGTTTCCAGACGCAGCCCACCTTCTGGTTGAATCGGCAGAACGGCGTGAGCTATAACCTGGCAACGCAGACTCCCCAGTACAACATTCAATCCCTGCAGGATCTTCAAAATATTCCCATCAGCGGGGGCGGACAGAAGCAGCCGGAAATTCTCAGCGACATGGCGGAAATTAGTCGCGGAAGCGAGCTTGGCGCGGTAACGCATTACAACATTCGCCGGACGGTGGATATTTATGGCTCTGTGCAGGGACGCGATCTGGGGGCGGTGGGCAGCGCGATCCGAAATGTGTTGGACGCGAATCGCAAACACCTGGCACGCGGTACGGAATTAACTCTGCGCGGGCAGGTCGAGACCATGCACAACTCGTTTCTCGGCCTGCTGGCGGGATTGGTGGGGGCCGTTGTGCTCGTCTATCTACTGATCGTGGTGAATTTTCAGTCGTGGCTGGATCCGTTCGTCATCATCACGGCATTACCCGCAGCACTGGCGGGCATCGTCGTATTTTTGTTCCTGACCCACACAACCATCAGTGTTCCGGCGCTTATGGGCGCCATCATGTGCATGGGAGTTGCTACCGCGAACAGCATTCTGGTCGTGAGCTTCGCGAAGGAACGTATTAGCAGCCACGGCAGTCCAGTTGAGGCTGCGCTCGAGGCTGGCTCGACACGCTTTCGTCCAGTATTAATGACCGCGCTTGCCATGATCATCGGCATGATTCCCATGGCGATGGGCTTGGGGGAAGGCGGAGAGCAGAACGCCCCGCTCGGCCGCGCGGTAATCGGCGGTCTCCTCTGCGCCACATTAGCGACGCTGTTCTTTGTCCCGGCAGTGTTCAGCCTGTTGCATCCGGAGAGAAACACCGACGCAAATGAAGAGGTTCACGGTAACAACGAACGTGTTAACGCGCGTTAAATGGAGGTCCAGATGATGATTGAGGAAGAAATAACGGCTGACGTCCATAGGCAGACAGAGCGGGCGACCCCCCAAAGAAGCGCACTGCGACCCATTTTGTTTATGTTGGTGGTTGCCGCCGCCGTCCTGGGTTGCGCCATTTTTCTCGGCATCGCCTCTCGGGCAAAAGCGAGCACCGCGCTTGTGCACGAAACTCTGGAGATGTCGATTCCGACTGTTTCCGTGGCACAGCCCAAAATGACAGGTGGAGCAGAAGAAGTGGTAGTTCCGGGCAACATGCAGGCCTTCGTCGACACGCCCATATGGGCGCGTGCCACGGGCTATCTGAAGAGCTGGTATCCCGACATAGGAGCGCACGTCAGGCAAGGCCAGCTTCTGGCGGAGATCGATGCGCCTGAGGTCGATCAACAGTTGCAGCAAGCGCGAGCGGAATTATCCACATCGCAGGCTAATCTGAAGCTTTCCCAGATTACCGCTGATCGGTACATGAATCTATTCAGGACGGACTCGGTTGCCAAGCAGGACGTCGATAACGCGGTGCAGGATGCGGCCGCGAAAACGGCCACCGTGACCTCGGCGCAAGCAAACGTCGCGCGCCTGGAACAAATGGTTGGATACGAGAAGGTGTATGCGCCGTTTGACGGCATCGTCACAGCCCGCAACGTTGATGTGGGAGCACTGGTAGACGCCGGCGCGAATACCATGGGCAAAGAACTCTTCCACCTTGCCTCTACGGCCACTTTGCGCACGTATGTAAGTGTTCCTGAGATTTATTCACGTGCAGCCAAGCCGGGTGTGAGCGCTTACCTCACTTTGAGCGAATTTCCGGGCCGGCGCTTCCACGGAATAGTTGTTCGAAATGCCAACTCGATTGATCCCGCCTCGCGGACGCTCTTGGTAGAAGTAGATGTGAAGAATGCTACGGGTGAATTACTTCCCGGGTCCTACGTTTCGGTTCACTTGAGACTGCCTTCGAAAGTTCGCGCTGTCACGGTGCCCTCGAATGCCCTGCTGTTCCGTTCCGAGGGCCTTCGGGTAGCGGTCGTCCGGAATGAAAGGGCAGTACTAATTCCAGTGGTTCTGGGCCGCGACTTTGGAAACGATGTAGAGATCATCTCGGGGCTCAGGCCCGGTGATTCGGTTATTGTGAATCCCGGTGACTCCCTCATTTCCGGCACTCGCGTGCAGGTGGCGCCGCAAGAGGCTGCGCGGGGAGAGGGAGAGTAAGAGATTTGGCCAGAAGGCAATGAAGCTAAGGACAGTTTTCGTACTGGTAATCTCGGTGATGCTTGCCAGTTGCACTGTGGGGCCGAAGTACACGAAACCGTCCGTCCCGTCCGCGCCGGCATATAGCGAACAGCCGCCTGCCTCGTATAAAGAAGTAAATGGCTGGAAGAACACTCAGCCGGGTGAGACCTTAATTCGCGGTAAGTGGTGGGAGTTGTTTGGCGATCCGGAATTGAACGCGCTGGAGGAGCAGGTGGAACCTGCCAACCAGACGCTCAAGGTCGCGGAAGCGAACTTCCGTCAGGCGCGCGCTTCCATTAAGTACAACCGCTCGTTTCTCTACCCGACCGTCACTGCCGGCGCCTCGATCAGCCGCGAGCGCATATCGGACAACAGCCCAACCGGATTTCCCGGTCGTGGCTATGCTGATTTCAACCTTCCTATAAGCGTGTCTTACGATGCCGACCTCTGGGGCCGGGTACGGCGGAGTATCACTGCTTCGCGCGAACAGTTCCAGGGATCTGCGGCTGATCTCGAAAACGTCAAGCTGCAGCTCGAGACTGAGCTGGCGGTCGATTATTTCGAGGCACGCAGCCTGGATGCGCAAAAACAGCTTCTTGACGATACAGTGGTCGCCTACCAGAAGGCGCTGCAGTTGACGCAGAACCGGTTCAACGGAGGCGTGGCATCCAAGGCAGAAGTTGCGCAGGCGCAGACTCAGTTAGATCAGACGCAAGCACAAGATATCGATATCGGCGTGGCGCGGGCGGAATTCCAGCATGCTATCGCCGTATTGATCGGTAAATTGCCGGAGGGTTACTCGCTCCCGGTGATGCCTTTGAAGCGAGAGCCTCCCGAGATTCCCGTGGGAGTGCCCTCGCAGCTTTTGGAACGCCGCCCCGACATCTCCGCGGCGGAAAGGCAGATGGCGGCAGCCAATGAGCAGATCGGCATCGCGCGCTCGGCGTTCTTCCCAGATCTGGTGATCAGCGCGACCGGCGGATTACAGGCCGGAAACATCGTCGATTGGTTCACTTGGCCCAGCCGCTATTGGGCAGTCGGCCCACAGGTCCTGCAGACTGTGTTCGACGCGGGTCGGAGGCGCGCTCAATTGGAAACGGCGGAAGCAGGATATGACGCAACCGTTGCGAATTACCGGCAGACTTCGCTGACGGCATTCCAGGAAGTGGAAGACAACCTATCGAGTCTTCGAATTCTCGAGCAGGAATCGGCTAAACAGCATGAGGCAACCGCAGCCGCAGAGAACTCACTGCAGTTATCCCTAAACCGCTACAAAGGCGGACTGGTTACTTATTTGGAAGTCATTACCGCGCAAAGCACGGCACTCAGTAACGAACGCGCGGAAGTCGATCTGCTCCGGCGGCGAATGGAGGCCAGTGTGCAACTGATCAAGGCGCTTGGCGGAGGATGGGATACCAGCAAATTGCCGCAGGGGTGACGGACCCCTCTGGGTCCGTCCGGATCGGGCATGCCCATTCCTATAACTGCGTTCGTTTCCGGGAATAAGTTGTAAGCGCTGGAACACCGAACGGTCGCATTTACGTCTAATTCCTCAATCTCCTCATGAAAAGGAGCTAGGATGCCGCGACTGTTTGCGTTCTGGGATTCGCTGGCGCAGGATCTTCGATACGGCTGGCGGATGCTGATTGGCAGACCGGGATTCACAGCCGTTGCAGTGCTCTCGATCGCGCTGGGAATCGGAGCGACCACGGCCATCTTTAGCGTGATCTATGCAGTGCTGGTGGATCCATACCCGTATCGTGCCGCGGACCGGATCGGGTGGCTTGGCATGACTACAGGAAGAGGCGACTGGCAGTTTGAATACTCCATGTCGCAGTACCTGGAAATCAAGAGCAGGATGCGATCTATGGAGGACGCGGTCGCCGTTTCGATGAACCAGGTCGTATTGACAGGCGAAGGGCTTCTTCCGGAGGTAGTAAGACAGGAGAACTGCTCTTCGAATATGTTCGAGTTCTATGGCGTGCCGCCGTTATTCGGACGGGCGTTTACAAGTAAAGATTTCCCCGCCGGACGCGCGCCCGAACAGGTTGCCGTCATTAGCTACAAATTCTGGCAGCATGCGTTCGAGGGCAGCCGGGATGTTCTCGGGCGCAACGTACTTCTGAGTGGAAAGCCGTACACCGTAATCGGCGTGCTCCCGATCCGGTTTACGTGGAACGATGCGGATGCTTACACGCCGATGAGCCTGAGGCCGAGCACGCAAGATTACGTTGAGGTTTACTTCCGTATTCGTCCGGGAATCACACAACAACAGATCGCCGCAGAGTTCAATCCACTATTCGAACGGTTCCGAACGCAGATTCCGCGCTACTTTTATCCGGAAGGACATCTCGAGACGAAGTGGACGAGCGTGAATGAAGGTATTCTGGGCAAGTTTGCAACAACGCTGTTGGTTTTGTTTGGCGCGGTCCTGCTGCTGTTGTTGATTGCTTGTGGGAACGTGGCGAACCTGCTGCTGGCAAGGGCAGCGGCTCGGGACAGCGAGATGGCGATCCGGCTTTCGATTGGAGGAACACGCCCGCGCCTTGTGCGCCAAATGTTGACCGAAAGCGTGCTGCTGGCTGTCACAGGCGGAGCCCTCGGCGTCGCCCTGGCATTCGTGGCAGTGAGAGCGGTGGTGGCGCTTCTGCCGGAGTATTCGATACCGCATGAAGCCGTGATTGCTTTGAACTGGCCTGTACTATGGTTTGCCGCTGCGGTGTCGGTGCTGACAGGGATTATCTTCGGACTGGTTCCGGCCCTGCGCGCATCCGGCAAGAAACAGGCGGAAGTCTTGAAAAGCGGGACGAGAAGCGCAGGCGTCGGTGCCGGGAGCAGGCGCTTTCACAATGCATTGATGGTGTTCGAGATCACCTTGTCGTTGGTGTTGCTGACCGGTGCCGGACTTGCCGTCGAGGGACTCGTAAAGCTTCAGGAACAGCGTCTTGGTTACGACCCTGACGGCGTCACGACGTTCGGGCTTCCGGTGGGCGAGAGCCGTTACGACAATTGGGCGAGCCGCAGCGCATTTTTTCGACGCGTGCTCGAACGGCTCGCGCGCATACCGGGCGTCGAGGCGGCAGCCATGAACGAGGCCGGGTTACCGCCATGGAATGGATTCAACACCAAGCTGATACCGGACAACCGGGCTTCCATAGAGGCGATTGCAGGACGCCTGAACCTGGTGAGCGACGGCTATTTCAGGGCAGTCCGCGTGCCGCTTCTTCGAGGCCGTCTGCCCAGCGAGGCGGATATCCTGCGGGCGAGCCCGGTGGCGGTGGTGACGCAAGACCTGGTGACGCGCTACTTTGCCAATACGAATCCCATCGGAAGGCACATCCAAGTCGATCTCTTTAATCAGCCCATCCCGCGCCAGATTTTCAAAGCGCCGCAATTCAACAACTCGTTCGAGATTGTGGGCGTCGTGGGAATGTCGAGAAACAGAGGACTCCGGGAAGAGCCGGATCCGGCAATGTTCATTCCCTACACTATTCTCTGTGCGCCGAATAACGCCTTTCTGATAAGAACGGCGTCGGACCCGAAGGCGATTATCAATCAGGTTCGAGAAGCCGTGAAATCGGTGGATCCGCATCAGCCTATTACGCAAGTACGCACGTTACATGCATGGCTGAACACAGCTAGCGCGTATCCCCGCTTTGCGACGTTTTTGTTTGGCATTTTCGGAGGTGTCGGGATGCTACTGGCCGCGGCGGGGGTGTTCAGCGTCGTTTCCTATGCTGTTGCCCACCGCACGCGCGAGTTCGGCATCCGCATGGCGCTGGGCGCAAAGCCTGTAGATGTCTTGCGGCTTGTCCTGGCGGCTATGGCTCGCATCCTCGCCGTGGGGTTATTCGCCGGTATCACAATCAGTATTTTCGTCACGCGCGCGCTGGCGAACCGAATGGAAGGAATGGGTTCGGCCGACGCCTCTCTGTTCGCCCTGGTCCCTCTTCTACTGACTGCGGCCACACTCCTGGCGTGTTTCCTGCCCGCGCGCGCGGCAACACTGGTTCAACCCATGGATGCTCTGCGCCACGAGTAATCGTCTGTTGGCGAACGGCTCAATAATTCCCATTTCTGAGTAACGAGCGCGCCCGCAAGCCGATTTGCTTGCGGCAGCAGATGGATACCAGCGTGCAATGCATCAGGGTACCCGGACAGCTGGATACCAGCAGATATCCGCAGGAGTTAGATCCTGAACCTCAGCCGAATATCAAACGCCGATGGACGCGACCTGATGCGTCGAAAACTGGCAAAAGCCGGCAGAACAACAGTCTTTCTGCCATTCAGAAGCGCCGTTGAAGAGCTGGCCGGAAAGGAAATTGACTACGGCACGTCAGGCTTGGGAGGTGCGTACTTCGCCGCTGAGCGTCAGCCCTTCTCGACAGGTTGCGTCGTGCTTCGAATGGGAGCCCGCGACGGCACCGAGGGTTGCCTGCAAGTCGCTTGCGGTTTCCTGGAAGACAATCTGCTCGGCTCCGACTTCCTGAAATCTGTTATTGACTTTGCAAAAAGCCTATCTGGCTGGCGATTGGAGATACCCGCCGCCGGCGATGGACAGACCGCCGGCCTTCTGAGCGCTGCTGGATTTGCATGCGACGTTATACGCCGCAGAGCCGTACGATGCGGAAACAGCATACGCGATTATAATTTCTGGGGCCTCCTGTTAACACCTGCAGTGATGCGTGGTTCTGCTGTATCAGTGACCGGCAGGCCCGCGTCTCCCTTGATGCGGCGGCCGGAGATTCATTATCAAATTCAACGCCTGACTCCCGAAATGGAAGACGAGTATTTGAGGTTTCGTCACGGGATAGATGAGCATAGTCCCTACCTGCTGGCCTCGTCGTTGAATTCGCGCGAACATATCGGCGCTCACAGCGCCCAGCCGCCTGACGGTAACGTGAGTGATCGCACCATAACGTTTGTCGCTGTGTTGCCTTCGGGCGACATCATTGCAACCATCCAAGTGTGGCCAGGCGAGTGGATGGATACTGCTGCTGACCTCACACTCTGCCTTTGTGTCCGGCCCGAGTTCCGCGGATTTGGAGTCGGATTTGCGCTTCTTAAATATCTCGAAAATTGGGCCGCGAGCGCGTTGAGTGCTCGCCTGACTGTCGAAGTGATTCCCGACAATGTTCCCGCCATCGCGCTTTACAGGAAGTGTGGCTTTCAAGTCGAGGGCAGGCGCGTCAACGCCTGCATGCTATGTCACCGGATGGCGGACGTCCTGGTCATGGCAAAGTATGTGAGCGGTATCCCAAAGGATAAGTTCGATAAGGCCGAAGATAGCAATTGGTTCGTTGTACAGGATGCTATGTAGAGCGCTCGGTCCTCCCGGATCAAAGATTTGTACTAATTCAGATTCATTTCCGTTAAAACGTAAAAGCAAATCTACATTAAACAAAAAATGGCTGTTCAAGACTTCCCGCGCGGCGCTATAATCGGGCCGAAAGGAGCAATCACGCGTGTCCGACGAAAATAAAACAATCGCTCGGAAACTGTTGGAAGACGCCTGGAATGGAGGGCAATTGGAGGCCCTCGATACGCTCGTGTCAGGCAACTGCCGCTTTCACGATCCTGTATTCCCCTCCATGGCGCCCGGTGTGGATGGCCTGCGACGGCACATCCGGATGTGCCGGAATGCCTTCCCCGACCTGAAGTATACGATCGACGACATGATCGCGGAACGGAATGAAGTTGTGGTTCATTGGACGATGCGCGGCACGCAGCGCCAGTCGTTTCTCGGCATGGCTCCCAGTAACCGGACTGCATCCATCTCTGGAACCACCATCAACCGGATCGATGACAGAAAAATCGTGGAACAGTGGTCGGACTGGAATCTACTGAGCTTGCTGGAACAGCTAGGGCTCGCGACCGCGCCCAAAGAGGAAGTCTCTGCGCGCGCCACGCGGCAGTAGAATTGATTCGAAGAGTTCGTTCTACGGTCCGTACGTAGAACGGCGGAGGGCGATGAATTCGCCGATTGCCGATCGAATTCATGGCCGCTCGCAGACGGTATGGCCGTTGCAGCGGTGCGCCCTCCGCTTTCCCCTCCTTACCTTGTTGCGGCCCTCCGCCGAAAGTGAGCCGCGATCCCGCAGGGCGGGAAAGCGGTTTTTCAACTGGGGGCGGAAGGCGAAGCTTCACCGCTCTTTCCTCTGTCACGATTGAAAGAGCGCGTCATTGACGTGTTTACTGCAGTCCGATATGCTGTCGCTTAATCAAACAGCGTGGTTTCGGGGCCCGCCGTGTTCGAAAGAACGACAGCATTCTTTTCTCTCTCGCAGCTCCTCCTGACTCCTTGTTTGTTTCTTTGTCTTGTCTGTCCCGCTTCCTGCCAGGTAGGGATCGATTCATGGACTGCGGATAATGGTCTGCCTCAAAACATCATTCGAGCAATTTGTCAAACACCGGACGGATATCTTTGGCTCGCGACCTTAGACGGCCTTGTCCGCTTCGACGGCGTTCGGTTTACCACTTTCAATAGAAGCAACACCGCGGGCATCAGGGGCAATCGCTTCGGCTCTCTTTTCTGCACCGCCGACGGCGACATTTGGGCCGGCACGGAGGGAAGCGGCATTACGCAGTATCACCGGGGCCGTTTCACAACATACACGGTGCAAAACGGGTTGCTTTCTAGCAATGTCCACGGGATTTCCGGTGACGGCAAAGGCAACTTATGGGTGCTGGCGCGTGGCTGCGTCCATCAGTGGCGCCCGGCTGAAGGGCGATTTGTCCCGCTTGATCCCGAAGAATACCGATACTCGGATCCCTTGACTCCGGATGGGCGAAGTGGATTCTGGAGAATCGACGCGAAGGCCTTCCATTTATTCGTCCACGGCAAGCAATCGCATTACCCGCTTCCGTTGGGTTGGCCGAGGGGCGTGTCGGTCTTCGCAGGCTTGGACCTCAACAAACACGTCTGGTTGGCCACACAAAACGGCCGGTTTGCACACCTGGTGGACGGTCGCTGGTCAGGCGCTTTCTGTAATGACGTTAGACGGTCAGCGTGCAAAGAGAAAACCAGCATCCACGCCGAATATCGCGACTCGCAGGGGAACGTGTGGTCTAGCGAAATCCAGATTCGTCGCCCTGGCTCGAACGCTGTGCAATACCTGGACCTGCCTCCAGATATCAAACCGGCAAGAATAGAGTTCAACAGTCTCTTTGAAGACCGCGAAGGTAATATCTGGCTTGCCACCAATGGCCAGGGCTTGATTCGGCTCCATACCCAGACAATCCACGTCTATTCGAAGGAGCAAGGTCTGCCGGACGGCGACATCTATTCCGTCTACCAGAGCCGCGACAGAGCACTATGGCTTGGAACCTGGTACGGCGGCTTGTGTCAGTTCAGGGACGGAAAGTTCCGGACCTATACCACGGCAGACGGCTTGGCATCGAACCGCATACACACGATTTTTGAGGACAAGGACGGTGTCTTGTGGGTTGCGGTAGAGAATGGCCTCCATCGGATGCGAAGTGGAAGGCTCGAACTTGTCAGCGGCCGTGGCATTTTTTCTCGCGACCTCGTCATCCGAGCCATCCATCAAGACCCCAAGGGCGTCATGTGGTTCGGAACGGGCGAAGGTCTCATCCGGTTTCAGGAAAATCGCTGCGCGTTGCTGACAAGAAGGGATGGCCTCGCGACCGACGATGTTCGGGTAATCATTGACGGTTCCGACGGCACGCTATGGCTTGGCGGATACGGCGGATTATCAAGCCTGCGCGGCGGACAGGTGCGAGCCTGGACGGAAGAAGACGGCTTGCCCAGCAACACGATTCGAGCGCTGTACGAAGACACCGACGGTGTCCTCTGGATCGGAACCTATGACGGTGGCCTTGGCCGTTTCGAAAACGGGAGGTTTACGAAATATACGATTCATGAAGGGCTCTTCAACAACGGTGTGTTTCAGATACTCGAAGACTCTCGGGCCAACTTATGGATGAGTTGCAATCGCGGAATTTATCGGGTCAGCAAACGGCAGCTGAATGATTTCGCCGCCGGCAAGAAGCGCGCCATCACTTCGGTCGCCTATGGAAAGCGCGATGGAATGCACAACGTTGAATGCAACGGAGGTCTGGCGTCCGCCGGTATTAAAGCGCAAGACGGCACACTGTGGTTTCCCACACAGGATGGTGTGGCTGTCATGGACCCGCAAAAGCTGGCTCGCAATTTGAAACCTCCTCCAGTGCATATCGAATCCTGCCTGGTTGATCGCGCTCCGACAGCGATTGATGTTCCGGTCCGTATCAAGCCGGGACGTGAAAACGTCGAAATCCAATACACGGCTTTGAGCTTGATCGACTCCGAGCGTATCCAGTTCAACTATAAGATGGAGGGCCTGGACCATGACTGGGTGGATGCCGGTACGCGGCGCACAGCCTACTACTCGCATATGCCGCCAGGCAGGTATACGTTCAGAGTGACGGCTGCGCACGGGGATGGCGTGCGGAACGAAACCGGAGCGAATCTTGTTCTTGTTGTCCTCCCACCGTTCTACGAAACATGGTGGTTTGCACTTCTTTCTTTAACCATCACAGGTGCCTCAGTATGGCTCGCCTGCCGATACCGTGTTGTCCAGCTAAAGCGGGCGCAAGCCGCGCAGCAGGCCTTCTCGCGTCGGTTGATCGCCTCGCAAGAGAGCGAACGCAAACGCATCTCCGCCGAACTGCATGACAGCCTCGGGCAGCGCCTGGTGATTATTAAGAACCTGGCTCTGCTTCTGTTGCAATCGGGCGACGGTTCCGGGCTGAATGGTCGTCAACGCGAACGGATCAGCGAGATCTCCGTAGAGGTGTCTGGGGCCGCGCGCGAAGTGAAGGAGATTTCGTACAATCTCCGGCCCTACCGTCTTGACCGGCTCGGATTGACCTCGGCGGTGAAAGCTATGATTGAGACGGCTTCATCGGCTTCTGCAACACGGTTTTCCGCTCAGATTGATGACATCGATGACGCGTTTCCCAAAGAGGCTGAGATCAACTTCTACCGTATCGTTCAGGAGTGTGTAAACAATATCCTGAGACATTCCCAGGCTGCGCACGCAATGGTTCGCATTCAGCGCGCGGGAGGTCGGCTCACGATGATTGTCCGCGATGACGGCAAAGGGTTTGCTTCAGATTTTCCTAAGTCGGACGCTCCAGCGGCTGGCTTTGGTCTCACCGGCATCTCGGAGCGGGCCCAACTGCTCGGCGGGAAAGCGGAAATTCAGTCAGCGCCAGGTCAGGGCACGACCGTTACCATCGAAATCGATAGGGATCTGAACGATGAGCAATGAAGTCCGAATCGTAATAGCGGACGATCACCCGATCGTACGCAAGGGACTGCGCCAGATCATTGAAGAGGAACCAGACTTGAGGGTGATAGGCGAGGCCATCGACGGCGAAGCCGGCATCGCGCTCATCGAGAAGCTGCAGCCTCAAGTCGCGGTGCTCGATCTGGACATGCCGAAATTGGATGGTTTCGCCGTGGCGCAGGAGATTCACACACGCAAGTTAGCCGTGCAGGTCGTATTTCTGACCATTTACGGCGAGGTGGACTTACTGCACCGCGCGATGGACCTGGGAGCTAAAGGTTACATCCTTAAAGAGAGCGCATTACTGGAGATTGTCAGCGGAATAAGGTCAGTTGCCGCCGGACGCCCCTTTGTCAGTCCATCAATGACACCCGCCCTGCTGGAACATCGCGCACGGGTGCAGGCCTGGCAACAAGCTACTCCTTCACTCAGCGATTTGACTCCTTCCGAGCGGCGGATCCTCGGAATGATCGCAGAAGGCAAGTCGACGAAGCTCATAGCGGCTGAACTGTATGTTCATCCGCGCACGGTGGAAACGCACCGCGCCAGTATCTGCCACAAGCTTCATTTGAGTGGCACTAACTCGCTGCTCCGTTTTGCACTGGAGCACAAATCAGAGCTGCTATCGTAAAAACGCCTCCTCTGAAGTGCGTCTTCTACGTGAAATCACGTAACGCAGAACAGTGGCACTACACAGGCAAAATCGGTAGCAGCCACGATTTCCTTAACAAACATTTGGGCTTAAGTTCTCGGTATGCCACAGAAGAGAACCAGATCCACGGGCCTGTTCCTATCGCGCTTCAGGCGCTCTGTAATCTACCAACCTTTGGCCGCTCTGCTGGCGGTTTTGCTGATGCCGTCATTCTCCTGGTTCGAGAGTAGGGCGGGAATTCCTCTAGGAGCAACGGCAAAGTCCTTTCAGTTGGGTGCGCAGGCCGGAATTCAGGGTTGTAACTCGCCGCGCGGCAACCGGATTATTCAAACAGTCTGTGTCAACGGCAGCCCCTATGAGGCCGATCTGGACCAATTGGAAGCCGATGCCGTAAAGGCATACCTGGCGCTTCATGGACTGCCGGCCAGCGAAGCCAACCTGATCTACAGCCTGGGTAGGACGGACCTCCGGAGCGCCATCCGATCTCAGATGCTAGGCATCCTGCTCGATATCATCGCCAAGCCGGACAATGCACGTTCCCCGCACGAACAGGCTCTTTACCGCTGGATGCAGGCTCTCATTCAGCAGAACGAGATTGCGGAATACGCGCAGGCTTTGGCGGAATATCGGAAATGGCAGGCCGATCCGTGCAGCTTTACGCTGGACCCTGAGATTGCAAAGCAATATGGGCTGTCCTATAACGGAATAGCTCTCTGTGCGCCCGCCACCGTCATTGCCGCAGGCCCGCCCTACGTTCCAGCGGCCAGCTACTTTACCGCTTTCGGAATCAAGAACTCCTATGGAAAAGCGGCAGAGAAGCACCCTAACTACGCTGAGCTCGTAACGCAAACTCAGATCAACTTGGGTGAAATGTACGGAACCGCGCTCGCTGTAGGTACCGCGGTAGCAGCCATCATTGGCATTTCGACCTTCGCGTTCTTTTCCACCATCTTTCCATTCAGTAGCGGGGCGGCGGCGGCAGGGGCGCTTGGCGCGGCGAACGCTTTCTTCCTGGGCAGTGCTTTCCTTGGTCCGGCAGCTATTGTTTTCATCTGCGTGGTGGTGGGAGTGATTGCTAGTTTCCAGGTTGCCAATAACGAAGAACAGCTTAGGGACCTGAGCCATCTGACCAATCTCCTTAACGATGCCCAAAACAACCCGCCAGACCTGGTGGCATTTGCAGGTCCGAGCTCTCCTGTGTTTTGCAGTCTCTTCCACCTCTCCGTGTTCTGTGAGAACCCACTCGGTGCGTTCAAGCTGACTTCAACGCTGGTTTCTCAGACCGTGCCGGATGTGCCCAGTGCAGCGGCGCTGCCCGCTCGCAAGGCGGAAGATCCGTGGTTTGCCGTGGTGCCGAACGCAGGCCAACTGATACAGAGCTCCTTCACTTATGACGACTGGAATGGAATCGCCTGGCGAGCCGAGA
>DATBHS010000220.1:0-16706 GCA_036557345.1 Bryobacteraceae bacterium | reverse complement strand
TAACGGCCCAACGAATCACCTCGTTATACGACCTGATGGACCGCGCTTACGATGCCAACGAGATTCACGCCCATAGCCGCAGTCTGGGGCACATACCGCTCATCTCGCCAGCACCGCGCCATCAGTTCACATGCGAAAAAGGGAAGCGTAAGAACTCGTATGCGACCAAGATCGTTCGCACTGTGAAAGTCGTACCGCCCCGGCAACTCACCTGGGCTGAAGAAGATCGCCTGCAGGAGCGCACCATGTGTGAGCGTGTGTTCGCTCGTCTAAAGGATGAATTTGGCGGACGCGCTATTCGTGTGCGGGGCGCCACCAAAATCATGGCACATTTAATGTTCGGGGTGCTTGCACTCACTGTCGACCAATTGCTTAAGCTCACCGGCTAAACAACAACTTTCTTTCTGAGCCAGCCGCGCCGGTTCCCGGTGCAGTCGCGGCGTGCTTGTCTGCTTACGCAAGGCGTCATAAATGCTCGCGAACTCGCCAACACCCCCGCGACTACCTAGATTCACCCCTCATTCACCAAAACTTCCCCGAATTTTGCAAGTGGTTCACACAAAATCTGGAGGTTACGTAAGATGCTGAAAGCAATGGTGAGCCGGGCGGGACTCGAACCCGCGACCACCGCATTAAAAGTGCGATGCTCTACCAACTGAGCTACCGGCCCGCGCGAATCCGATTTCAGGATAACATCGGGTGACAACTCCGCTCGCTCTTCACCTCATATCATGAGAGGGCTTTGCTCACCATTCTTTCACCCCACCGCGACGACGCCGCCTTTTCTCTCTACGGCTCGCTTTTGAAATGGCATCGCTCGGGAATCCGGCTGGCCGTTCTCAATTTCTTCACCATCAGCGCATATGCTCCGCGAATTTCCACAAGGGAGCCGGAAGACGTGTCACGCATCCGAAAAGCGGAGGATCGTTCTGTTCTGTCGAGAATCGGCAGAAACATTCGAGTCCGCGATTGCGGCCTCCTGGATGCGCCATTACGGTTAGGAATCGATTCCGCCGCAGTTTGCCGGCCGGACACCCAGCGTTTCGCCAGCGCCTCGGGACGGGAAATTGCCGCCATGATCGATCGGCATGCCCGCAGCGAGCTCATCATCGCGCCCTTGGGCGTTGGAGGACATGTGGATCACGTCGCGGTCTATGAAGCAGCCATTGCTGCGGTCTCACCGCGTCGTGGCAGGCTCGCGTTTTACGAGGACCTTCCGTATGCTACCTGGACGCCCGACGGGATTCTCACGGATCGTATCCGGCAAACGGAAGCAAAAACCCGCTTACGATTACAACCCGCGGTAATCCGGCAGAAAAACGCAATCTGGCGAAAGCAGGGCGCTATCTCGCAATACCGGTCACAGATCACGCCCGAAGAGGCGGCGTCGATTGCCAAGTTCACAATCCGCTACGGCGGGGGGGAACGGCTTTGGATACCGAGGCGCAGCAGAATCTGGACTGTGCTAGCGGAGTAATTTTCACGCCTTCCAAAGTGCTTCAGCGAAGGGCCATTCACCATCGACCCAGACCTTCACGGGCGCGAACCCTGCGGCTGCCGCGTAGCCGTCCAGTTCATCCGGCGTGAATTTGTGAGAAGATTCGGTCCAGATGGTCTCCCCGGCCTCAAAACGAAAAGTGGACCCAAGCGCGCCAACGTACACCAGTTGATGGCGCCCCGATAAGAGATGCATCTCGATGCGTCGCTCCTTGTGATTCCAGCGGACCTCATGCGCAAACGACCGCAGATCGAAATTACCGTCCAGTTCGCGGTTGATACGCCCCAAAATGTTCAGGTTGAAAGCGGCTGTCACGCCGGCGGGATCGTCGTAGGCGGCAAGCATCGTTTCGATATCCTTTATCAGATCGGCACCGATCAGAAAATAATCGCCCGGACGCAACTCGGCACGCACCTCTCGGAGAAAATCCGGAATAGATTTTCTGTCGAGATTGCCGATCGAGCTTCCTAAAAATAGCAGCAGCAGCGAGCCATCCATCGTCCGGCTCTGCCCTATTCTCGCCAGCCCGTCGAGCCAGTCGGCGCATACGGGCAAAATTTCCGTGACGTCACACAATTCCTTCTCGCAACTTGCGAGAGCTCCCGCCGATACGTCAATGGGCAGATACTTCAGAGAATCCGCTTGTTTTGAGACAGCTCGCAATATGTTACGGGTCTTCTTTCCGCTGCCGCTTCCCAATTCGGCGATGCGCGAAACACCTCCAACTACAGCCGCCAATTCATCCGCGTGCAGGCGGAGCAATCGCTCATCCGCCCGTGTCAGCCCATATTCGGGAAGCAGCGTAATAGCTTCGAACAGAGTGCTCCCCAAATCGTCGTAGAAGTATCGCGCCGATACGTATTTCTGCACCGGGTCCGAAAACCCCGTAGCAACATCCCGCGCGAAAGCCGATAATTGAACCTGAGCGGCGGTGAACAATGCTCTATCTCTCTACGCACCGGAACGTCGCGTACATATGGGGATAATCGCGACGAAACCAGTTGCGGAAAGAACGACGTAGCAGCCGCGCATCGGTTCGCGGCGAGCCACCCTTCATCACGTAGTGCTCGCCGTCAAAGAAATTGGCTGAATATCCAGGGTACGTTTGCCGCGCTTCGAAACCCGGGAGCGGGCCAAACACGGTTTGGGTCCATTCCCATCCATTGCCGACCAACTGACTCACGCCGAAGGCGCTGTCCCCAGCCGGCGTGGCATGCACCGGCTCGGGATCCCAGCCTTTGAAATCAAAATTGCCGTGATGAAATGCAGGTGCCGCAGTTCCCCACGGGTACGGCCGAAAGCCACCATCTCGCGTACCATAGGCGGCCCGGTCGAATTCCTCTTCAGTCATCAGGGACTTTCCTGCCCATCGTGCATACGATTCAGCCTCGCTCTGGGTTACGTACACAGGCCAGTCCATCGGCAAAGGCCGTTCATCGAACATTCCTCGAAAGAATAGCGCATCATCTCGCCTGATCCAAAAATGAGGCAGAGGCGCGCCGTCTTCGACGAATCGCAGGTATTCCACGTTTGTAACTTTGTGGCGTTGAATCCGGAATGCCGGAACCGGACAGCGCACCTGTTCATATTCGTTATCCCAACCAAAGGAGCCGTCGTGCTGCTTGCCAAGGATCGCGTCTCCTTCCGGAATGTCCCTCCAGCCGTTGCCGACCTCCCCGTCCGGAGTGCGCTCAAAATGGGGCGGCTCCGGCGCGGTTTTCATGTTGTACGGGAAATTGTGAAACATGTAAGCGAGTGTTTCAAGATGCATTTGCCGGTGCTCGAGCGCCATGTAGATTACATCCTCGGGCGCGTGGTCCAAATTCTCGTCCACGTGCGCCCGGCACCGCGCTACATACGCTCGCACCTGGTTCAATGTGGGCCAGTCGGCAGCCTCATCCGATGGCAGGTGAGCCTGGTCAGGATCAATGCCCGCCTGAAACAACGCATCTAATTCCGGGTCCGGCGATTTCAGCCCGACTCCCTCGCGGCATATCTGTATCGAGTCAAAACCGTCCAGATGCCCTACATAGAAGATCACGCGATGGCGCTCGGCGATGGGCCTCTCATAGAGGGCTTCCGGTTTAAGTACGTCAAAAAGGTCATCGCTTTGCTTTCGCGATCTTTGAAGTTCCGCCCTCAAACCGGCAGATGCTTCCTGCAATAACGTCATTCGGCATGGTCCTCCACTATCGAGCAGTAACCGGACATCTCGTCCTTGGATGCCGAAACAATTCCGAAAATCGCACAGTTTTTTGTTCTATCGAGACAAAGGAGTACCGGGAGTTTGCTCGAGGACAGAACGGGCAAGCACAAGGGCTTCCTCCCGCGTATGTATTTCACCCTCGAGCTGCGCTGTCGCAACCACTTCCAATGCCTGTCCGAAGGCCGGTCCCGGCTCGAATCCGGCCTTTATTAGATCATGCCCGCCAATCAGGGGGGCCGGCCGCAACTCGCTGGAAGTCATTTCGGCAATCCTGGCTTGTACGTAGGCGTAGGAATCCATATGACCATGGCTTGCCAGGCAATCCAAACGATGGAGTTCCAAGTGCTCATCAAAGTGGGGCAGGCATAGGAAGCGTTTCAGCGTGCTAAGCCGCATCTGTTGTACATCCTTGAAGCGCATATGATTTGCCACAAGTGAGCTCACGTGTTCTATGTCTTCGTTTGAAAATTTAAGGCCAGACAAGATCGCTCTGGTCATCTGCGCGCCGACCTCCGCGTGGCCATCGAAACGGATGCGGTCCGCCACCCGGAATGTAGGAGGCTTCCCGACGTCGTGCAGAAGGACTCCCAGGGCAAGCGCGGCCGAGGGATGACGCATTTCGCCCAACATAATTAAAACGTGAGTCCACACGTCCCCTTCGGGATGGTATTCGGGGGGCTGCGCCACGCCCTGGAAGGCCTTCACCTCCGGCAAAATCTGCTCTAAGAGCCCGCACGTATCCAGCAGTTCCAGACCGCGCCGCGCGCCTCCTTCAGTAAGAATTCGAACGATCTCACCCTGAATTCTTTCGGGCGAGATTCTTCCAATACAGCCTGCCTCCTGGCGGATGGCGTGGAGCGTGGCCGGCTCAATCGCAAACGCAAATCGCGCTGCGAAACGGACGGCGCGCAGCATGCGCAAGTGGTCTTCTTGAAACCGCAGGTCCGGATCACCGATCGCCCGGATGATTTTCGCATCCAGATCCGCTCTGCCGCCGACGAAATCCAGTATTGCGCCGGTAAACGGATCTTCCATCAAACCGTTGACTGTGAAATCGCGACGTTGAACGTCCAGCGCCGGATCCTTGACAAAGCGCACTTCATCCGGCCGCCGCCCGTCCGAATAAGCGCCTTCGCTCCGGAATGTCGCGACTTCCACTTGCACGCCGCTTCCGCCCCGGACCGTCATTACTCCGAAATGCGCGCCAACGAGCTGAGCTTGAGGAAAGTACCGGATGATTTCGCCGGGCTGGGCATCGGTGGCAACGTCAAGATCTTTCGGAACGATCCCGAGCAGCCGGTCGCGAACGCAGCCGCCTACAAGGTAGGCCTGATGACCGGAGCCGCGCAACTGCCGGATGATATCGAAAGCAAGGGTCTCTCGAGCCCTACTCAGATCTGAATCCATAGCTAGCGGCGAGCCACGTCTCGCCTGGTTCAGGCGCGCTCTGTCTTTGTTTTTGCGTTTTTCGGCGCGCCCGCAGAGAGAGCCGCAGTGCCTTCGATTTCCGTCGAGCCTGTGCCCGCCAGGTTCGACTCCGCCTCGGCCTTTTTCAGGTCCTTCTTCGAAGGAGGCGGCTGTTCGTGGCGATAGTCATGGTCGTGATAGCACGTTCGGCAGCGCACTTTCGCCGCTTCCCCGTTCACCAAAGAAACGATGGAATGATTGGTAATGCGGCGGCACTTTACGCAGTGGTCGTCGATGACATCACCTAATCGCTTTTCATCCATGGTTCACAGCCGACAAGCGGAGTATAGCAAGTTGGAACAGCACCTCGCGAGCCTGAAAAGAGCGGAGTGCTAGTTCACTTTTTTAAGCGTCTTTGCTCCCGGCGGAAGTTCAAAGATCTTCGGCGGGAGCGCCTGGTCCACCTGCACTTTCGAAGCGAACATCTGGTATACCTTGTATCCATCGCGCTGCCGCTCTAAGCTGAACGGCCACATGACGCCTCCGGCATCGCGGTATTTGTCGTAGTTGGTAATTTGCTCGTTGCGCTGGCGCGTTTCAGGATCCAACCAGGTGTAGCTCTCGCGAACCGGGAACATCGTATTGTGGTCAAAATATACCCGAATGGTTTGATTGTGAGAATCCGTGATGTCCACGATCTCCACATGGGTACTCAGGTATACATCGGTCCCGACATAGTCAAATTGCAGACCCGGTTCGTTGCGGCGCTGCCGCAGAAAATACAGAATGTCGTTGCGAGTCGTTCTGACGTAGCGGTCCCAATTCTCGTCCGGAATCGGCCGCGCGCCCCGGTAGGTTACGTCCCAACCCTGGTCTTCCAGGAACAGGTATGAATAGTCTTGCTTCTTCCCGAGCACTTCTCGCTCTTTGACGCCCAGGCCGTTCGCGGGCACCTGGCTGAGATATTCGGTATAGATCGTCGCGACGTCCAGGCCGCTTAGCTCATCGTGAAAGAACGAGTAAATGCGCCCGCTCGCGACACGGTTCTTCATCTGAGTGAACCGGTCCCCGCCTAGCGCGGCGATTGACTGGTCTATGATCTGTTTACCTTTGTCGGGAGCAGTCTGTGAGTTTCCGGTGATACTGCACAGCAGTACACAAAACAGAAGTTTCAGCAGAGTTTTCGTGTCCATTGGAAACTCTACGCGAGGCACGTTAGGCACAGGCAATCGAGTGGACCGGCCCTGGAGCTGCCTCTGCTGCGTCCCCTTCGAGAGAATGGATGGAACCGGGACGATATCGAAGCGGCCCGCCCGCTCGGCCGTTGAGCGCTGCCTGGATTTCCGCTATCACCGCCAGCGCGACCTGCTCCGGACCGTCGGCTCCGATATCCAGCCCCATTGGACTGTGCAGAACCGGACCGAGCCTCCGCTCGTCCAAACCGGCATCTTCAAAAAGCTGGAGCGCTCGCTTTCGCGGCCCAAGGAGTCCCAGATATGGCAGAGATGTCTGCGAGAGTTCTCTCAGCACCTCCAGATCCTGACTGTAGCTGTGATTCATGATCACCGCGACCGTCCACGGGTCTATCCAGGAGCTGCACTCTCCCGGCCGCCGCACGGAGACGACATCTGCTAGTGGGAATCGTTCGTGCCTTGCATAATGAGCACGCCCATCAAAAACCAAAACCTGCCAGCCGAGAAACTTCGCAATCTCTGTCACAGGTTTCGCATCGTCGCCTGCGCCGAACACCAGAAGGCGCACTGCAGGCAGCAACATTTCGATGAAGATCTCTTCGTCTTCTAGCGACACGCGCCGGGAGGCGCCTTGCACTGCCGTTTCCCTTGCACGATTCTCTATGACGCCGGCAAGCTGCGAATTCGAGATATTGTGCGAAACAAACCCTTCCGTATCGATAACGAGCCGCTGACCCACAGCATTCCTAGGCTCTATCAAATAAGCAACAGCCGCTGACCGCCGCTCCGCTCGTACTTTTTCCGCAAGATCGAGTACACACCCTTTATCCGGCCCGATACGCTCCAGCAGCACATCGATGGTTCCGTTGCAGCCGAGACCATATCCGCTGGTAGCAATTTCGCCGTCTGGAGTGGTATCGTAACGTCGGATCACGGAACCCTTTTCTGTAAGCCACCAAGCTTTCTTCACCAGGTCATCTTCGAGGCATCCTCCGCTCACGGAGCCGGCTCGCCGTCCGTCTGAAGTCACGAGCAGACGCGCCCCCGGTAATCTGTAAGAGGAACCCTGTGTCCTTACAACCGTTGCAAGGACAACGGACTCTCCCGCCTGCGCCGTCTGGTCGCGCAATCGCAAGATCCGGTCCAGTTCTTTCATTCGTCTTTCGGAGATCTCTCTTCAGCTTAGTGCAAGTCGAGATCGGTACAGCGAATGATTCCCGATAGGTAACGTCGGGAAATAGAACAACGTCTTTCAAATCAAGGTGCTGGGAAGTCATTAAGCGGCATCCACTTGTCCGGCTTCACTTGGGCTGGAAGTGCCCCGCATTTTGCTGTCTGTTCGCTTATATACTGAGGAATCACCGAGGGGATGAAGACACCTACGACGCTCGAACCACATCATTCGGAACCACAAACGGAACCCCGCGAGGTCCAGCCCCCGGAGGTACATTCCCTCCCCTATCCGGATCTGGACAGCCGTTCCGCCTCTAAAACGAGATGGTGGATATGGTTGTTAGTCTTCGGCGCGATCGCGTTCGGCTGCTACAAGCTGTACGAATACGAGGGCGGGAAAAAGGCCGCGATCGCATCGCGCAAAGCTGGAATGAAACCGCGCAGCATTCCTATTGTTGCGGCAACGGCGTATCAGGGCAACATGCCGGTATACCTTCAGGGACTCGGCACCGTGACGGCGTTTAACACGGTCAGCGTAAAGCCCCGAATCGACGGACAGCTGATTAATGTTGCCTTTACGGAAGGCCAGTTCGTTCATAAAGGCGACATTCTCGCTGAGATCGATCCTCGCCCTTTCCAAGTCTTACTGAACCAGGCGGAAGGGAATCTCGCCCAGGCCAAAGGCACGCTCGCCAAGGATCAGGCTGCATTAAAGGATGCGCAGGCCAACTACATCCGGGACCAGGAGCTCTACAAAAACCAAATCATCGCAAAACAACAGCTCGATACCCAGCTTGCCGCCGCAGACCAGATTCGTGGCTCGATCGAGGCGGATCAGGCAGCCATCGTCAGCGCTCAGGCCACAATCGATAGCGCCAAGCTGAACCTGACGTTCACCCGGATCACTGCCCCCATCAGCGGACGAATCGGCTTGCGGGCCGTGGATGTGGGCAACATCGTTCACGCTGCGGACGCAACCGGGATTGCCGTCATCACTCAGTTACAGCCGATCTCTGTCATCTTCAATCTTCCGGAAGAACAACTCCAACCGGTGTTGGCCCGCATGCGTTCGGGCGCAAAGCTCCAGGCTGAAGCCTACGACCGCAATATGACTAAAAAGCTGGCCGATGGCACCCTGATGAGCATCGATAACCAGATCGATACGACCACCGGCACGGCCCGCCTGAAAGCCGTTTTCCCGAACGATAATTTCGTCCTGTTTCCGAACCAGTTCGTCAATGTAAAGCTGTGGCTCAACACGCAGCGCGGAGTGATCATTATTCCCGCAGTTGCTATTCAGCGCGGTCCTACCGGTTCCTTCGTTTACGTCGTGCAGGATGATGACACGGTCGCCGCGCGCGATGTCAAGGTCGGCATGACGGAGGGGGCCGATGTGTCAGTCGATAACGGCGTGACGCCTGGAGAGCGGGTTGTGATCGACGGCGCAGAGAAGCTCACTGAGGGAACGAAAGTCACCGTCCGGCCCGCTACGGCAGGCAGCCGCGCAAACCGGGGACGATCACAATGAGTCCCTCTCGGCCGTTTATTTTACGGCCGATTGCAACATCTCTGCTCATGGCAGGGATCCTGATCGCGGGCGCGATCGCATATAGACAACTGCCGGTTTCGGCTCTTCCGGAGGTCGATTACCCCACCATCCAGTGCGTTACGTTCTATCCGGGGGCAAGCCCGGATGTAATGGCTTCCTCCGTTACCGCCCCGCTCGAAAGAACGTTTGGCCAGGTACCGGGACTGAAGCAGATGACTTCGACGAGTTCCTTCGGAAGCTCGATCATTACCCTGCAATTCAACCTGAACCTGAACATCGACATCGCCGAACAACAGGTGCAGGCCTCCATCAACGCTGCCGGGACCTACCTGCCGCCGGACCTTCCGAACCCGCCGATTTATAGCAAGGTCAATCCCGCCGATGCCCCCATCCTCACGCTGGCGCTGACCTCAAAGACGATGCCCCTTACGCAGATCGAGGATCTCGCAGACACAACCCTCGCCCAGAAGATCTCGCAGGTGAGTGGTGTGGGGCTTGTTACGCTGACCGGCGGTCATAAGCCGGCGGTCCGCATCCGCGTGAATCCGACGCAACTGGCGGCATACGGTCTGAGTCTCGAAGATGTCCGCACGGCGCTGAATGAGACGAACGTCAACCAGGCCAAGGGAAACTTCGATGGCGTCCGCCAGGCGTACACAATCAGCGCAAACGACCAGATCCTGACCAGCTCTGGATACAAGTCCGTCGTCATTGCTTACAAGAATGGCGCTCCCGTACGGCTGGAAGACGTATCCACAGTCGTCGAGGGCGCGGAAAACACACGCCAAGCCGCTTGGATGAATTCGGTTCCCGCGGTCATCATGAATATCCAGCGTCAGCCTGGGGCAAATATTATCGCCGTTGTCGACCGCATCAAAGCGTTGCTGCCGCAATTGAAAGTCGCGATTCCTTCGTCCGTCCAGGTATCGGTGCTCACCGACCGTACGACGACGATCCGCGCATCCGTGAAAGACGTTCAATTTGAGTTGATGCTCACCGTTGCGCTAGTCGTGATGGTGATTTTCCTGTTCCTGCGCAATCTCGCGGCTACCGTGATCCCCAGTGTCGCCGTGCCCCTTTCGATCGTCGGCACTTTCGGCGTCATGTACTTGCTCGGCTACAGCTTGAACAATCTCACGCTCATGGCCCTCACCATCTCGACCGGCTTCGTAGTCGATGATGCGATCGTGATGATCGAGAACATCTCCCGGTTTCTCGAGGAGGGCGATTCGCCTCTGCGAGCGGCTTTGAGAGGTTCCGAGCAGATCGGTTTCACAATCCTGTCCTTGACCGTATCGCTGATCGCCGTTTTGATCCCGTTGCTGTTTATGGGCGACATCGTCGGAAGGCTTTTCCGAGAGTTTGCAATCACGCTTGCCGTGACCATTCTCGTATCGGCCGTGGTTTCGCTCACGCTCACGCCGATGATGTGCGCGAAGATACTGCGCCATAAGTCGATGGAGGAGCAAAACTGGTTCTACCGGAAGTCGGAATACGCTTTCAATTGGGTGATTTCCCGCTACGGGACAACCCTACAGTGGATCCTGAAGCATCAACCCCTCACTTTGGCGATTACGCTGGCGACTCTCGCAGGAACTATTTTTCTGTACGTCGTCGTTCCTAAGGGCTTCTTTCCCGTGCAAGACACGGGCGTGATTCTGGGCGTCTCGGAAGCTCCTCAAACCGTCTCGTTTCCCGCTATGGCGAACCGCCAGGAGGCGCTCGCTGAAGTCATTCTGAAGGACCCTGCGGTTGAAAGTCTTTCTTCGTTCATTGGTATCGACGGGGTGAACACCACGATCAACAGCGGCCGGATCCAGATCGATCTGAAGCCGCTCGAGGAGCGGGACGCCAGCGCCAGCGAGGTCATCCGGCGGTTGCAGCCGAAGCTCGCGGCCGTTCCTGGCATCACGCTGTTTATGCAGCCCGTGCAGGACCTCTCCGTCGAGGATCGCGTCAGCCGCACGCAGTATCAGTACACGCTCGAAGACGCCGATGCAAATGAATTGAACGTATGGAGCGCGCACCTGCTTGACAAGCTCAGAACACTTCCGCAACTACGAGACGTTGCCACGGACCAGCAGAATGGCGGATTGGAGACCATGCTGGTCATTGACCGGGACACGGCATCGCGCCTGGGGATCGGAATGCAGCAGATCGACAATACGCTGTACGATGCCTTCGGCCAGCGCCTTGTCTCGACGATGTATACCCAGTTGAATCAGTATCATGTCGTGCTTGAAGTCGCTCCTGAGTTCCGGAATGACCCCGCAGATCTGAGCCACATTTATGTTCGTTCCTCGACGGGCGCACAAGTGCCTCTCAGCTCGTTCGCGCATTTTGAGCAAACGACAACGCCGCTGACGGTCAACCATCAAGGGCAGTTTCCGGTCGTGACATTTTCATTCAACTTACCTTCCAATGAGTCACTGGGAGACGCGGTGAAGGCAATCAGGGAAGCAGAACAGGATATCGGGCTGCCTGTCAGCATTCATTCCAGCTTTCAGGGCACCGCGGCCGCTTTCCAGAGATCCCTTTCCAATGAGCCTCTCTTGATTCTGGCTGCCGTCGTGGTGGTCTACATTGTGCTGGGTGTCCTGTACGAAAGCTACGTTCACCCGCTAACGATACTTTCTACACTGCCCTCCGCTGGGGTAGGCGCAATTCTCGCGTTGCTGATTTGCCACAACGATTTCAACGTAGTCGCTCTGATTGGAATCATTTTGTTGATCGGCATCGTCGAGAAAAACGCCATCATGATGATCGACTTCGCGCTCGATGCCCAGCGTGAGGAGGGCAAGTCGCCCCAAGAGGCGATCTATCAAGCCTGTCTCCTTCGCTTCAGGCCCATCCTGATGACCACGCTGGCAGCGATGTTCGGCGGCTTGCCGCTTGCGCTCGGCAGCGGAGTCGGATCGGAGCTGAGGCGTCCGCTCGGCATTACCATCGTTGGCGGCCTTATTTTCAGCCAGATCTTGACGCTCTATACCACTCCTGTCGTTTATTTGTTCTTCGACCGGCTCGCGGCGCGTATCAGCCGGTCGCGTGAGCGAAGATCCGCGATGCAGCCGTTAGGAGAGCCTGTCACGGCGAAATAGGAAGTGAACATATCCGCTCCATTCATTAAGCGCCCCATTGCTACGTCACTGTTGACTGCGGCTCTCGCGATCTCGGGAGTGCTGGCTTTCCGTCTGCTCCCCGTTGCGTCGCTGCCTGGAGTGGAGTTTCCGACAATTTCCGTCCATGCGAACCTCCCCGGCGCGTCTCCGGAAACCATCGCGTCGGCCGTTGCCACCCCGCTCGAACGCCAATTCGGGCGTATTGCCGGTGTCACGGAAATGACCTCTTCGAGCCAGTTGGGCGGCACTCGCATCACACTACAATTCGATCTGAACCGGAACATCGACGCCGCCGCCCGCGACGTCCAGGCCGCGATCAACGCGGCCCGCGGGCAGCTCCCGGCCGATCTGCCCAGCAATCCGGGTTATTGGAAATCGAATCCTACCGACGCGCCCATTCTGATGCTCGTCCTGACCTCGGATATTTATAACCGCGGACAAATGTACGATGCCGCAGATTCGATTTTGGCCCAGAAGCTATCTCAGGTTGAAGGGGTCGGAGAGGTGCGAGTCTGGGGCAGCTCACGCCCCGCCGTCAGGGTGGAAGTCAATCCTACGGTCTTGAACTCCCGGGGCCTTACGCTGACGGATGTCGCGACGACATTACAAAATGCCAACGCCCACCAGGCGAAGGGTGCCTTGAATAATGACACGATTCATTGGCAGGTGAACGCGACCGACCAGCTCTTCAAAGCGAAGGAATACGCTCCGCTTATCGTGGCGTATCGCAACGGCGCGCCAGTGCGCCTCCAGGACCTCGGCCAGGTAATCGATTCCGTGGAGGATACCCGCAACGACGCCGTCGATAACGGCAAGCCTGCCGTCATCATGATGGTCACGCGCCAGCCTGAGGCCAATATCATGGATACCGTCGATCGGATCCGGGACGAAATTCCTCAACTGCAGGCATCCATTCCGCCGGCCATGCACCTGCAGGTGGGGCAGGATCGGACGACTACCATCCGGGCGTCCGTGCATGACGTCGAATACACATTGCTGATTGCCGTAGGTCTCGTCATCCTGGTGGTTTTCTTTTTCCTGCGCAACATTTGGGCGACCATCATCCCGGGTGTAGCCGTTCCTCTTTCTCTACTTGGCACGTTCGGGGCCATGTATTTGCTGGGCTACACGCTCGACAATCTCTCATTAATGGCGCTGACGATCTCCACCGGCTTTGTGGTCGATGATGCCATCGTCGTGATTGAAAACATAACGCGCCACCTGGAACGCGGAATGAGCGCGATGAAAGCCGCCTTTCAGGGCGCAAAGGAAATAGGATTTACCGTGCTCTCCATGAGCACATCGCTCGTCGCCGTTTTCATTCCCATCCTGTTTATGGGAGGCCTTGTCGGCCGGCTCTTCCGCGAGTTCGCCATTACGCTGACCATCGCCATCGCCATATCGCTAGTGGTCTCGCTCACCACCACGCCGATGATGTGCTCGCGTTTTCTTCGACCTCAGAATCAGCGGCGGCATAACTGGATCTATCGCCTGTGCGAGAGTATTTTCAATTTCTTTCACGTTGGCTACGCCAAGTCGCTGGTTGCCGTTTTGCGGCATCCGCAGCTTACGCTAGTCATTACCCTTGTAACTATCGCAGTAAGCGTCTATCTCTACATCATCGTTCCGAAGGGTTTCTTCCCGCAGCAGGATAACGGATTCATTGGCGGCTTTGTGCAGGCTGATCAGGACATCTCCTTTGCGGCGATGGATGAAAAGCTTCACAGCTTCATGCGCATCGTCGAGAAAGACCCCGCCGTGGACAATGTGGAGGGCTTTACCGGAGGCGGAACCTTAAACTCGGCCAACATGTGGATTTCATTGAAGCCTCGCAGCGAGCGGAACCTCACAGCTGATCAGGTCATCAACCGGCTTCGCGGCAAGCTGGCGCACATCCCGGGGGCGACCCTTTTCCTGCAGGCTGCTCAGGACCTTCGGGTCGGCGGGCGGTCGAGCAGCTCTCAATACCAGTACACCTTGCAATCCGAGAGCTTGCAGGATTTGAACGAATGGGCTCCCAAGCTGCTCGATAAGTTGAAAACCATTCCGCTGGTGCTCGATGCGAACAGCGATCAGCAAGTGCACGGGCTGACCACGGATCTTGTGATCGATCGCAGCACAGCCTCTCGTCTCGGCGTAAGCCCCGCGGCCATCGACACGACTCTCTATAGTGCGTTTGGGCAGCGGCAAGTCTCCACCATGTACACGGGCATCAACCAGTACCATGTCGTGCTCAATGTGATGCCCGAATTCCAGCAGAGCCCTGCCGACCTGACTCACATTTACGTGCGCTCCAATAATGGAACACCCATTCCGCTTTCGACGTTCACACATTTCCGGACTACGCTGAACTCCCTGGCGGTGAATCACCAGGGACAATTCCCCTCCATTACCCTGTCTTTCGCTTTGGCTCCGGGCGTAGCGCTGAGTGACGCCGTGGACGCGGTCGAAACAGCGCAGGAAGAAATCGGAATGCCTGCCAACGTTCACGGAGCCTTTGCCGGAACAGCGCAGGTGTTTCAATCTTCATTGCGCAGTGAGCCGCTTCTCATCCTTGCGGCGCTGGTGGCTGTGTATATCGTCCTTGGGATGCTGTATGAAAGCTACGTGCACCCGATTACGATTCTGTCTACTCTGCCCTCGGCCGGAGTCGGCGCGCTGCTCGCCCTGCTTATTTTTAATGTCGATCTGACGGTAATCGCGCTGATCGGCATCATCCTGCTGATCGGCATTGTGAAGAAAAACGCGATCATGATGATCGATTTCGCCCTCGATGTGGAACGAAACCAGGGCATCCCCTCAAAGCAGGCCATCTATGAAGCTTGCCTCCTGCGATTCCGGCCTATCATCATGACTACCATGGCCGCGTTGCTCGGGGGATTACCGCTCGCGCTCGGCACGGGGACCGGTTCTGAACTGCGGCGTCCGCTCGGCATCACAATTGTAGGCGGTCTCATCGTCAGCCAGTTGTTGACGCTCTACACCACGCCGGTCGTGTACCTGTATCTGGACAAGCTGCAACTTTGGTTAGGTCACAGGCGCCAACTCGCTCCGCGCTTGCAGGTGGCGCTCAGCGACACTCCGGCGTACGGCGATTGAGCGCCTATTCGTCTTCCGCTCTCAGTTCTCGGCGCTTTTCGTGATGTCTCGCTTCAGCGCGGCGCGCTGGAACACGCCTGGACTTTGGACATTTTGAGCCGTGAGCGATGTCGAAAGCCGAGCCGGAAGCGTAAGCGACCTAAAGGGAATGCTCCGAGTTTCGAACTGCGTCTGAGACTGATTTTCGTGCCGATCCTAGCCTACTTCTTAACGTTCTTCGACTTACGGTACACATCTGCCTGGCGTCAGGGCCGCATAAAGCGGCCCACGGCGGGGGTGTTTTAGGCGCTCCCGGCTCGCACGAGCGGTGGATTTCGATACGCGGTCAGGCGCTGGTGCCAGTAAGGATAGGCCAACGTGGTTGTGCTCGCGGCATCGAGCTTCGTCACCTGATCGGCGGTGAGGTTCCAGCCCGCAGCGCCGAGATTGTCGCGAAGCTGTTGTTCATTCCGCGCACCAACAATAACCGATGCAACTGTTGGGCGTTGTAGTAGCCAGTTCAAGGCGATTTGAGGCACTGTTTTGCCTGTTTCCTGCGCGATCGAGTCAATGACATCCACAACCGTATAGAGCAGTTCGTCAGGAACCGGTGGTCCCGTTTCCGAAGTCGTGTGCAACCGGCTCTGCTCAGGACGGGGCTGGCCACGACGGATCTTACCTGTCAAACGGCCCCACCCGAGCGGGCTCCAAACCAGCGCACTCACGCCTTCCGTGTCGCCGAGCGGCATCAGTTCCCATTCGTAATCGCGGCCAACCAACGAGTAGTACACCTGATGCGTAACATACCGGGTCCAGCCGTAGCGCTCGGAAATTGACAGCGATTTCATCAGGTGCCAGCCGGAGAAGTTGGAGCAGCCTATATAACGAATTTTGCCGCTCGTTACCAAATCGTCCAGTGCACGCAACGTTTCTTCAATTGGCGTGAATGCATCGAACGCATGAATCTGATACAGGTCGATGTAGTCCGTACCTAGCCTGCGCAGGCTCGCGTCACACGCTTCGATCAAGTGATGACGCGAGCTTCCAACCTGGTTGGGTCCGGGTCCCATTGGGAAGAACGCTTTGGTCGCGATCAGGACGTCATGCCGGCGGCCCTTAATTGCTTCGCCAAGCACTTCCTCAGACCGCCCGGCAGAGTATCCGTCAGCAGTATCAAATAGATTGGCACCCGATTCAAGACAGATATCGATAAGGCGACGTGCTTCGTGAACCTCGGTTGAGCCCCAAGCCGCGAAAAATTCACCACGGCCCCCGAAGGTCGCGGTACCGAAGGAAAGAACAGGGACGCGGAGCCCGGATTTGCCCAGTTGCCTGAATTCCATGTTTGGGTAGATGAAAACGCGAGCATCGCGTTGCAGGAGATGCCGCCGGCTTGTACAAATTCAGCGAAAAACGGGTGTCAGCGTCCAACGCCCTGCACGTTGTCCTGCTTCATGCCGCAGGTAGAGCAGGTAGATTCGTA
>DATBHS010000219.1:0-22555 GCA_036557345.1 Bryobacteraceae bacterium | reverse complement strand
GACCACTTTCGAATTCGGCCCAACGCCTCGTGGACTGCAATTCTTGTCAGCCAGGTCGAAAACTTTGCCTCACCCATAAAGTCTCCGAGATGCTCATAAGCGCGGACGTATGCCTCTTGCATGACGTCTTCCGCGTCTGCGTCATTGCGCAGAATGGATCGCGCGATGCGATACAACCGCTGATTGTGCCGGCGCATCAAAATTTCGTATAAAGCGGTATCGCCGCCGCGAACGCGGTCTACGATCTCTTCGTCAGGAATGGTATCCCACGCCCGCCGGTCGATTTCCGCCATTACGCACACTGAGGACACAACAGCCTCCTATTGAATACAGAGTTGGCGAGGGCCAAAAGGTTCCCGCTTTCTTCAGGGAATTTTTTATGGCGCCTACGCCGGTGAGGTTTCGGCAAGCTTGCATGAAACGGGATGAGATTTCCTGGTAAGGTCGAGCGAGGGCGAGGAGGCCCGGCGCGCGATGACACCTGAAGCAGCCGAGTTCGACGAGGATCTGGAGCAGTTACGCCGCCGGTTTGAAGAGTTCCGGAGTGCACAGCCAGGTCACCAGTGCTTGCCGGAAGTTTTGTGGACGGCAGCTCTCCCGGCAAGGCGGATCGGACGTCGTGCAATGCCTCTGAAACGAGCTTCTCAAGAACTAAATCAAAGGACGTTTTGGCCGTTCACGCCAGCGACCTAAATGTTTCGCGCCGACCTCTATACTAGCCTTGGTGTCCCTAGCGATCAGCAGATCTGGCATGCAGAACCAGGCGATGCAGGAACTAGGCGGCCCGGACTGGGTGGATGATTGCCAGGCAAGTCCGCGAGGTGAACTCCCGGGCGGGCGGCCAGAGACCCGGGAACGACTGCTAGACGTGACCCGGGGCCGGCAGATCGATGTGGTCCTTGTGTCGCTGTACCGCTAAGGCCCCCTCGGTCGTGTCGCTTGAAGGATGGTTGGCCTCCAAGCTCCACGTCCACAGTAATTTTACCGTGGCGTGCATTTTTTCGGGACAACGCCATTCTTTAGCGCTAACCGACGAAAATTGGGAGGCGTCCCTTGGATCAGGATTTCTAAAGATTTTCACTGTCAGCAACAATGGTCTTCGTGAGTTATCGCTCGTTTGCGTTACTGCTTTTGGGCGCCGCCATTATTGATTGGCCTCAAGCAAGCGCTCAGAGAAGCAAGAATCGGGCTTCGGACGCTACTGTTCCGACGATCAAAGCCGATGTACCGCAAGTGCTTGTGCCAACCATCGTTACCGACAAGAAAGGGCATGCCGTGTCCGGCCTCAAAAGATCCGACTTTGCTGTTTTCGAAGACGGAATCCCACAGCGGATCGTTGCGTTCAGCAAAACATTTGACAGTTCGATAGAAACCCGCGCATCTGTCGTCGTGGCCGGCACCAAGGACCGCCTTGATTCATCGAATGCACAAGCCGCTAACGTCGTCGGCACGGACTCTCCCACTCGGACATACCTCGTTTGCGTCGATACACTCCATTCGAGCTTCAGCAATGTGATCGCGGTCCGGCGAGCGCTGGAGAAGTTCTTTCGCGGAGAGCATGATGAAAAAGCTCAGTACGCATTGATGACAATAGGCCGGCAGATCGACGTTGTCCAAGATTCAACGCGCGATCCGTCTGTGGTGCTGGCCGCTCTTTCAAGCAAAAACTTTCAAAATAAGGTCATAGCTGGCGAGGAATCAAATATCGCATTTGAAGCCGACACCTTGCGAAAGATGCTTCTGGGCCAGATACCAATCCCACCTCTTGATCTTGAGCATCAAGTTCAGATGTTCATCACATCCAGGGCGGAACGCACGGCCATCCTCACGCGCATCTTTCAGCAGGAATTGAAAAACATTATCCAGACCACGGGGCGCATTCCCACCCAGCGAACCATTTTGTTGATCTCTGACGGCTTCAATCTTGTACCTGGGAGAGAACTGGTCGGAATCGCCAGAGCGTACTTCCCGAATAACCCATCGTTCCGTTTTACCGAGCACGATGCCCAACCACAGTTGAATGAGGTCCTGCGACTGGCCGAACGGTACAACGTTGTTATATACGGGCTTGATTCTCGCGGACTATATTCCCCGGCATCCACTGGACTCGGCGACGCATCTCATAGCGGTGAAGCCAGAATGCAGTATACGCGCGCGCTGAATGAAATGATGCAGGACGAGGATACCGTGGCATGGGAAAACGGAAGCGCGCTCGCGCAACTCGCCTCGGCCACTGGGGGCATTTACTTTCAAAACAACAACGACTTGCTGGCGGGAATTCATCGCGCTTTCGACGACGAGCGAGAACGGTATGTAATAGCGTATTCACCTTCAAATTCGTCAGCCGACGATAAGTACCGAAACATCAGGGTGGAATTAAGACGCAGTAGCTTTAAAGTCCACGCTAAAGCTGGTTACTGGGCAACCGAAAGATAACTGATCCTTTGATCCTTTCAGGTCGTTTACTGTTATCTGCTCTCATGCATGCCTACCGAAAGGACACGGCGAGCCCCAAGAGGTTCCCGCTTTCTTCAGAGAATTTTTTATGACGCCTACGCTGAAAGAAGCCCCAGCATTTTCTGACGAAAGCTGGCCGCGGTATCGTTATCGGCCGTGATGACCAGGACCGTGTCATCTCCCGCCACTGTTCCGACTACGTCGTCCAGTTCTTCCCGATCAATCGCGATCGCCAGCGTGTTTGCATTTCCGGGCGATGTCCGCAGCACGACAAGGTTTTGGGCCACCCGGATATCCAGGAGATATTCGTTCGCGACATCCGCCAGATCAGGACCCGCTCGTTCGGCCTGTAGTTGCCTGTATCCCTCTGCCGTCTTTACCAGGCCTAATTCGCGCATGTCGCGGGACAGTGTGACTTGCGTGGCCGGCACGCCCAGCCGAGCCAGCTCCCGGGCCAGTTCATCCTGCGTATGGATCTCGCGAGCACGGATGACCTTCAGAATCTGGCCCTGGCGGAAATTCTTGTTCATGCCGCGCCAGCACGCTCGCTCAACATGCGCAGACGCCGTTCCGCCTCATCCAGCGCGCTTGCGACGGCGTTTGGCCCGGTGCCACCAGGTAGGTCGCGGCTTTTCATGCCTTCAACGGGCGAGAGCAGCCGCGCCATTTCGGCCTTAAACTCGGGCGCAAAGGCGGCGAGAGAAGGCCCGTCCCAATCGGATGCCCTTTTTCCAGATTTGATGCTTTCGAGCACGAGTTGTCCCACGATTTGATGTGCGCGATGAAAAGGCACACCGTTGCGGGCCAGATCTTCGGCCAGATCCGTCGCGACCACCCAACTCTCTTCCGCTGCGACGCGCGGCGCGTGCGGATGCAATACCATCGATTCCGCGACCGCTCGCGCCATTACGAGCGATCCGGAAGTCTGATTGAATGCATCGAAAAGGGGTTCCTTGTCTTCCTGCATGTCGCGGTTGTAGGTCATGGGAAGGCCTTTCATCGTGACAAACAGCGACGTAAGGTCTCCAAACACGCGGCCCGACTTCCCGCGGATCAGCTCCAGCGAGTCCGGATTTTTCTTCTGCGGCATCAGACTTGAACCGCTCGTTACACCGTCACCCAGCGTGAGCCATCCGAACTCCTCGCTCGAATAGAGGATCCAGTCCTCCGCCAGGCGGCTCAGATGCAGCATGATCATGCTGCACGAGTAGAGAAAGTCCAGCGCAAAATCGCGATCGCCCGATACATCCATGCTGTTACGCGTGATGTGCGGAAACTTCAGATCGCGCGCCATCTCGTGCCGGTCGAAGTCGAAGCCGCTGCCCGCCAGCGCGCCTGAGCCGAGCGGCAGCACGTTGATGCGGCCCAGGGTTTGCTCCACGCGCTCGAAATCGCGTGCCAGCATTTCGAAGTATGCGAGCACATAGTGCGGCCACAACACCGCCTGAGCTCGCCGCAAATGCGTGTACCCGGGAATGACTGCATCGGGATATTTGCGCGCCAGTTCGAACAGCGCTCGCATGAGGCCTGTGACTTGCGCGAGCAGCCGCACCGCACATGCCCGCAGATACAGCCGCACGTCGAGCGAAACCTGTTCGTTTCTGCTTCGCCCGGTGTGGATCTTCTCCGCGAGTGCTCCGACTTTGTCCTTCAGCTTGCGAATGACAAACGTGTGGACATCCTCGTCGGCGGCCCCGTCGAAATAGCCGGGTTCCCGAGCCTCGCTCGCGATTTCACGGAAAGCTTCAACCAGTACCTCGCACTCTTCGGCGCTCAGGACGCCCTGCCTCGCCAGGGCCCGCGCAAAAGCCTGCGATCCTTCGGTATCGGCGTCGATCAGTTTGCGGTCGAAATGGAGCGAACCGGAGAACTGCTCAAAGATTTTGGAGGGTCCGGTCTCGAACCTTCCTCCCCACAACTTCATTGCGATGTGTGGAGCGAGGCCCGCACTTTGATCGGCAGACCGATCAGGTTGATGAATCCCAACGCATCTTTCTGGTCATAGCTGGCGCCCATCGTAAAGCTGGCAATGTCGAGGCTATAGAGCGAGTTCGGGCTCTTGCGGCTGACTGGTTCCAGGGTTCCCTTATACAGGCGCATCGTGACTTCGCCTGTCATAGGCTCGGCGACTTTTTCGAAGAACGCTTCGAGGGCTTCGCGCAGCGGCGTAAACCACAGGCCGTTATAGACCATTTCGGCGTAATCCAACGCCGCCTTCTGCTTGTAGTGCAGCGTCCGGCCATCTAACGTAAGCGCTTCCAGTTCACGTGCTGCCGCCATCAGAATCGTTCCGCCCGGGGTTTCATAACAGCCGCGAGACTTCATGCCGACAAAACGGTTTTCAACCAGGTCGATACGGCCGATTCCGTGCTCGCCGCCAATCTCATTCAATTCCTCAAGAAGCGCCACACTGCTGAGCTGGTGTTTACCGTTCAGCGAAACCGGAACGCCGTGCTCAAATCCTACCGTCACTTGCGCAGGTTTTGACGGAGCATCGGCCGGGCTCTTTGTCAGCATCCAGATCCGGTCGGGGGCGGCATTAGCCGGATCCTCCAGTTCCCCGCCCTCATGTGAGATGTGCCAGATATTGCGGTCGCGGCTGTAAATCTTGGTGGTCGATTGCGCGATGGGAACTTTGTGTGTCTTCGCGTAATCGATCGCATCTTCCCGCGAGACGATCTCCCACTCCCGCCAGGGCGCGATCACCGGCAGATGCGGAGCAATCGCCTTATATGTCAGCTCGAAACGCACCTGATCGTTTCCCTTGCCCGTGCAGCCATGCGCCAATCCGTCACAGCCGGTCTTCAAGGCAACTTCCGCCTGGCGCTTTGCCAGCAGCGGACGCGCGATAGACGTTCCCAGCAAATACTTGTGCTCATAGACTGCTCCGGAACGAACCAGCTTCCAGAGATAGTCGCTCACAAACTCTTCTCGCATGTCTTCCACATGCACTTCGGCTGCGCCTGTTTTGAGAGCTTTCTCCTTAAGCCCGTCCAACTCCTCTCCGCCTTGGCCGATGTCGCCGCATACCGCAACCACTTCGCATCCGTAATGCTCTTTCAGCCACGGAATGATGATGGATGTGTCCAGCCCGCCCGAATAGGCGAGCGCCACCTTTTTCGCTTTTACTTTATTCATTTCCCTCGCTTTTTCCGAGCCGCGCCTGCTGCAAGCGGCCTTTGCTCGCGCCGCTCTGCCTATTGCAGCAGCATCAGCAACAAAGCCTTTTGTGCGTGCAGACGGTTCTCAGCCTGATCGAACACTACGGATTTCTTGGACTCGATTACTGCGTCCGTCACTTCCAATCCGCGCTTCGCCGGTAGACAGTGCATGAACACTGCATCTTTGTCGGCTTTGGCAAATAGCGCTTCGTTTACCTGGTAGGGGGCAAACCGCCCGTTGCGCTCTGCGGCTTCGGCTTCCTGGCCCATACTCGCCCAAACATCCGTATAGACGGCATGCGAGGAATCCACCGCTGTATCTGCGTCGTTAGTAACGTCGATCTCGGAACCGGATTGTTTCGCGAGCTCCTTCGCTTGTTTTACGACCCGCGTGTCGGGCTCGTAACCGGCTGGCGTGGCAACAGTGCAGTGAATCCCGAGCCGTGCGCAGCAGAGCAGCAGCGAATGCGCCACGTTGTTGCCATCTCCTACATAAGCCAGCTTCAAGCCCCGCAGGCGGCCGAAATACTCCTTCAATGTCAGCATGTCCGCTAGCGCCTGACATGGATGATACAGATCGGTCAGCGCGTTCACCACCGGCAGCCCTGACCATCGCGCCAGCTCGTCCACCGTTTCCTGGCTGAATGTGCGCGCGACAATCGCATCGGTCCAGCGGGCCAGGTTGCGCGCTACGTCCTTCAGCGGCTCCCGCTCCGCAATCAACCCGGTCTGCGTTACGCAGTCTCCGCCCAGTTGCTTGATCGCCAGTTCAAACGTCATCCGGGTTCGCAGCGACGGCTTTTCAAAGAGCAGCGCGACATAGCGGCCCTTCAGCGCAGCCGCGTAACGCTGGCGGGACTGCTTCGCCTGCCGCGCCAGCTCGAGCACACCATGGAGCTGCTCCGTCGAAAGATCCAGGTCGTGACGGAAATTCGCGATTCGCGCGTGGGATGCTGTTTGGTAAGCGGAAACGGCCATTCACAACTCCTTGGCTGTATTTTTATTCACAGCCATGAATAAGTATACACCACTGCTGGCTTGTACCGCTATGCTAGGACTCAAACAATTTCTGTGAAAAACCTTCTTGTCATGAAGTTCGGCGGCACCAGTATGGGCAGTGCCGACCGGATACGCGTCGCCGCGGGGATTATCTCCGAGCAGCGGCGCGAACGCCCGGTAGTCGTGGTTGTTTCGGCTATGTCGACGGTGACGGACCTGCTGCTTGAAACACTTCGACATGCCGAAGTCAGCGACCGCTCTGCGGTGGACGCCAATCTCCGAACGCTGCTCAACCGTCACGTCCAAGCCTGTAACGAGCTGCTGTCGGAGCCGGCTGCTGCCGTGCCGTTTCGCGAACCGGCCGTGAGCACCGTCCAATCGCTTGTCTCGGAGTTTCATCGCATCGCGAACGGGATTCTGATGCTCGGCGAGCGGCCACCTCGCTCTGTCGATGAGGCCGTCGCGATTGGTGAGCGCCTTTCGTCCTCGCTCCTAGCTGACTATCTTGGGGCCTGCGGCCTGGAAGCGAGCGCCGTCAACGGCAGTGAGGTGATCGTGACCGATGCCGTCTTTGGTAATGCGTCTCCCCATATGGAGCTGACGGAAAAGAAATGCCGGGAACGTCTCATTCCACTCATCGAAAAGGGAATTGTTCCCGTCGTGACCGGTTTCAATGGGGCCACCATCGATGGCCGCGCAACCACCCTGGGACGCGGGGGTTCTGACTTTTCGGCTTCTATACTCGCCGCGGCGCTCGATGCCGGGGAACTATGGATCTGGACAGACGTGGACGGGATCATGACGGCCGACCCGCGCCTCGTGTCCGATGTGGCGGTGTTAGATGAAGTGACCTACGCTGAGGCCGCCGAGCTTGCCTATAACGGCGCCAAGGTGTTGCATCCGCGCACTCTGGCGCCGCTCGTGGAAAAGCAAATTCCGGTCTGGAGCAAGAACAGCTTCGCGCCACACAAGCCCGGGACCAAAATCGTCGCTCGCTTCGATGAGCCGAAAGGCGCACGCGCCGTTACCTCCATGTCGAACGTGGCTCTCGTTTCTATGGAGCCGGCCAATGCGGTTTTGAGCGGAACACGCCTGATGGCGCGCGCGCTCGATGCCCTCGCGCTGGCGAATGTCGAAATTCTCGTCTTCACCAGTTCCAGTTACCGTCAGACCTTCTGCTTTCTGATCCGCAAGCAGGACGTTACAGCCGCGCTCGAAGCATTGGAATCGAACCTTTCCATTGAACTGGCGCACGGATACCTGAAGCCGATTGAGGTTGATGAAAATGTCGGTTTGCTTGCGGTGGTCGGCGAGGGCATGCGAGGCACTCCCGGACTTGCGGGGCGTGTCTTCACCGCCATCTCGCGCGAAAAGATCAACATCATTGCCATCGCCCAAGGTTCGAGCGAGCTGACGATTGGCATCATAGTGCGCCTGGATACGCTGGACCGTGCTGTGCGGGCCGTTCATGAGGAGTGCCAGTTAGGCAAGAGCGCTTCCGCCTTGCATTCGGCGTAATCGGCTCGCCCCGGCATGAACACGCTCGCAATCGACATCGGCGGCACAAAGCTCACCCTCGGCCTGTTTCGGGATGAGGCACTCCTAGAACGCAAAACTCGCGCGACTGATCGCAGCGGCGGTCCGGCTTGGATGGTGGATCAAATTGAGGCGATGGCCGTGCCCTGGGCCCGCGAACACCCGATCGAAGCCTGCGGCATCGGCTTTGGCGGACCGGTCGATTTCGACCGGCAGCGCGTCATCTGCTCGACGCACGTCGAGGGCTGGACTGATTTTGATCTTGTGGGCACGATTCGCTCACGTCTTGGAGTTGCAGCGGTTGTGGACCGCGACACGATGGTGGGCGCACTCGGCGAGGGTTTTTACGGCGCGGGCGCCGGCTACCGCCCTTTGTTCTACATAACGATCTCGACCGGAATTGGCGGTGGTTTGTTGACTGAGGGCGGACTGTATCATGGCGCCGATTCGTTTTCCTGCGAGATCGGTCACCACACGGTTCAACCTGACGGTCCGGAATGCCTCTGCGGCGCCCGGGGCTGCCTGGAACGGCTGTGTTCGGGCCTCTGGCTGGAGCGCGATCACGGCAAGCCCGCCAGTGAACTTCTCCGCGATCCTGCTTTCGTCGGCGAGTATGTGAAGCCTCTGGCGCAAGGGCTGAAGAACGGCATCATGTTTTTGAATCCCGCGCGTATCGTCATAGGAGGCGGAATCAGCAAAGCGGGAGACGCGCTGTTCGGGCCGCTGCGCAAGGAACTGGGCGCGCAACTCACATCCTGGTCTCGGGCGCGCGTGGACGTTGTGCCCGCTGCCCTGGGGGATGACAGTATTCTGTGGGGAGCGCTCGCCCTGTCGAAGGTGGCCCCACCTCGCTAATTCGACGGCGCAGCTTCAAGAACCTTCAACCGGTCAAACTGCTCCTTCGCCAACTCGGATTTTCCCGCTTTTTGATACAACCTCGCCAATTGGTAGTAGGGACTTGGTTCCAGAGGCCGGAGATCAATCGACCGCTTTAAGGCTGTGATCGCTTCCGGAGACCGGCCTGTCGCGGCATAGACTTTCCCTCGTAAGTAGAAGACATCAGGATCGGTGGGAGCCATCCTTTCTGCTGCAGCAAGTTCCTCCAGCACCTTAGCGTAGTCAACCGGATTCGTGTTCAGCATCGCGCGCGCGGTCAGAACATGGATCATCGGATAATCGGGCTTACGCCGCGACAGAGCTTGCAGAGCTTCGAGTTCCTGGGCAGTGTTTCCCATTTTGCGCGATGCATCCGCGATACTGAGGTACGCCTGCTCCCGGCCCGGATCCCGGCGAAGCAGTTCCCGCAAAACATCGATACCCTCCTGGTATTTCTCGATGCGGATCAGATCGGCTCCGAGGGGCAGCAGAATCGTACTGGACGAGGGGATGTTCTTGCGCCCTTCTTCCAGAAGACTTACCGCCTCCGGATACTTTTGTCCCTGTTCGAATAGATCGGCGAGGGCCAGGTACGAGTTCTCGCGCGATGAATCCAGCCGGATCGCTTCCTGCAGGTGAGCGATCGCTTCCTCGCGCTGTCCGGTACTTTCATAGCTGAGGCCGGCAACGCCTGCAGCCGACGCGCGTAGCGCACTCAGGACTTCGCTTTGTTTCTCAACCGCTGTCGCGTTTCGAATCGCATCTTCGTACGCTCCAGCGGCATTCTCGAGAATTGCAAGCTGCACTTTCGAATCGGAGTCGGCACTACCGGCCCGTTGTGCCCGAAGGGACTCCGCCAACGCCAGCACCATCAGCTTCTTTTCCGCCAAGAAACGCGCCAGCAAGGCGTGCAATTGCGCATCGCGAGGGAATCGTTCCGCTTCCTCCCGAAGATTCGCCTTTAAAGCATCGATATCGTTCAGCGAATAGTTGATCCGTACTTCCATGGCTAGCGGCAAAGGGCTGGTCGGCTGGATATGGTCGGCTTTGCGCAGCGATTCGCGCGCACTCAGGAAATCGCCCGACGCCGCCTGCGCGACGCCGAGTCCATACAGTCCGCGGGGGCTCTCCGGCGCCAGGCAGGTTGCTTCACGATAGAGCTGCACCGCCTCCGCGAATCGCTTCTGCTGCATCGCGCTCTGCGCCCGTATATCGAGATCGCGAAAGCGGGATAACCTCTCCTGCGGGTTCAAGCCCGGCTGAGCGCAGTCCTGGCCGTGCATGGCTGCAGAACACAAAAGCAGAAACAGAAGGCCTACCTGGTGGGCCGAGTCTTTACCGAACGCTGACATGTATCGGCACGCACCAATTCAGCTCGTAACCATCTTTGCGCGCCGGATCGCGCTCGATCGGCTGGCGGTTTCCGTTTCCGTCGGATGCCCGACTCATCAAAACATACTCGCCGGGTTTCGCTTGCCAGGAATAGTTCCACCGCACCCAGCTATGCGGGTTGCTTTGTTTTTCGAGACGGGCTGAATCCCATGTTTTACCTGCATCGATGCTAAGAGCCACATCGCGGACACTGCCCGCTCCAGTCCAGGCGAAGCCCCACACGGAGTATTTACCCGCTGGTAACTTCGTTTTGTCATTTGGCCATGCGACGGAAGACTTCACTTGTACCGATGAGACGCGAGTGATCTTGACGTCATTGCTCACGTGCCGGGTCCGATTGTAAAGCCGGTCCATCCCGCTCTGCTGAAAATTGGAGTTCCGATCCTGCGCTCCGAGAATGACGATGCGCTTCAACCATTTCACCGAGTCCATACCGTACCAGCCAGGAAACAGCGCCCGCGCCGGGAAACCGTTACGCTTCGGCAGCAGCAGGTCGTTCAGTTTGTACGCAATCAAGCTCGAGTCTTCCCTGCACTTCTCCAACGGAACGATCTGAGAGTAGGGCAGCGAAGAGCGATCCTCGAACAGCTTCCCTGAATCCGCACCTTCGAGCATCACGAACGAAGCATTGGCGTTCGGCTGGGCGCGTTCGAGCAGGACGGCGAGCGGCACTCCCTCCCAGAGTCCGTTGCTCACCGCGGAGCCGTTTGCCGCATTCCCGGCGCATTCGAGTACGGCTTCGATCTTTTTGCTCGGTAATTCGACGAGATCGCTAAAGCTCAGCTCATAGGGATGACTAACCTGCCCTTCGATGCGAATGCTCCACGACTCGATGGAGATTTCGGGCTGATCGAAATGATCCCTGACAAAAAACAATTTCGGCGGAGTAATTGAGCCGTCAATCGTCCGCAGGGGGTAAGAAAGGTTTTGTGGGCCCTCCGTTCCGAATGCGTGCCGCGCCAGCAAACCGGAGCTCGAAAGCCAGAGTAATTCTCGTCTGGTCACCGAAAACATCAGTGTAGCGGCCGGCGCTTACGCCCTATCAATCTCTTCCGCGACGCGATTCGCCGATTCCAACGCGGCCTCCTGGCCCCAGTTCATCTGCGCCGCGTACGCGCCGGCGAAATGAATCCGGCCTACCGGACGCGTTACCTCCGGCCAGAACCGCCCGAGTTCGCCGAGCCTGTAAGGGATGCGCTCACACATCCCGGCCCAGGGTTCCTTCGACCAGTCGTGCACAAGGGCTTGCTCAATGTTGGCCGACTTGCCGGGATAAAGCTTCACAAACGTGGAGAGCGCCTGAGAAGCTGTTACTCCGGCCTGCGCGCCACCCAAGAGAATGCCACGCGGCGTATTCACCTCATCCGCTATGCTCCAGAGTTCGTTGAGCCGCGGGTCGGGTGGTAACCAGTTCGGACTGATTCCGTCCGTCTTCCAGAAACGAGTCCGCGACTGAAAAACGACGCGTGTGCGGGTGTAATACGGCATTTCCTGTATGACAAAGCTCTTGGCTGACGGCCAGGCCGGAGTTACAGGCAGTTGGCGCAGCATAACGAGCGAAATACAACTCACCAGGTAATCCGCATCGCGTTTGCATTCCTGCCCGAATTCCCGGTAGCTCACTGTCGTGCCGGAGGGACCATGCTCAATTGCTGTAACGGGGCAACCCAGGTGAACCTTCTCGCCCAATCGAGCCGCGAATGCGTCCGTCATGAGCTGATTGCCGCCTTTGAGCCGGAAGAGCTTCTTGGTACTGAAGTCCGTACCCCGCAGCTTCTTGATTGCGGCACCCCAAATCAGTTGCAGGGCTGGTTCGGAACTGCCGAAAAACTGAATGGCTGCCGCAGATGCCCCGCAGCGCTTCAGCAAGTCGGTGACCGTGACCCGGTCGAACTGAACTAACCCTGGGACAAAAGGGTTCGTTTCGTCCTGGACCCGATCTACATACTTCCCCAAGTAAAGAAACGGCAGTTCCGGCCACGCATGATTCGCGAGAAAATCTGTCTCGGGTTGATGGAAGCCGAGCCTGCTGAGTATCGCTGGACGTTGCAAGTCCTGTTCGGTGAATCGCTCACCATTCAGAAACCGAACGAGGTTGTCTCGCCGCGGATAGGGAACCGCGGTTAGACCGAATTCATGCAGATAGCGCCAGTATTGGGTATAACCCGGATAGTAGAAGTGTTCCGCACCAATATCAGCGTAGAGTCCGTCTGCAAATGGATCGTGCAGAGTCTTGACGTGACCACCTGGCCGTCCACTCGCCTCAAACACCGTGACATCATGACCGCGACGCGTCAGTTCGTAAGCGCAGCAAAGACCGGAAATGCCGGCGCCAACGATCACTACGCTTTTTCTGGAGGCAGTGCTCTTCGCGAGCGATGGCAGCGAAGCACCGGCCAGTGCCGCACCGCCTAATTTTATGACTTCGCGCCGATTCATCGTGCCAGATAGACGGATCGGGCCTGCCCGATCCCTAAAACACCCGCTTCTTCGTTAGGGCGAGGCAGGCCTCGCCTCTTCATCAGAACGTCAATTTCAGGGCGCCTTGAATGATACGCGGGTCGCGTGCGCTGGTGATCTCTCCGAACGTGCTGTCGGACAAAGTCACGTCCGGATTACTAAACTGTGGGTGATTCAAGAGGTTAAAGAACTCCGCCCGGAATTGTAGCTTGAGCCTCTCGCCAAGAGAGAAGACTTTGTGGGCCGAGAAGTCGATGTTGAACGTTCCCGGTCCGATCAAAATGTTCCTTCCGGCATTGCCGAACGTATTCGGGGCGGGCTCGCCGAAGGCGCTGGTTGTAAACCACTGCGCGAGCTTCGCGCTGGTCGATCCCTCCGTATAATGAGGGTCCGCGACAACCTGCGCCTGATCGTTGCCGACTTCGGGAAGGCTATAAGAGTAGTCCCCTCCGGACTTGATGTTCAATGGGAATCCACTCTGCCAATTCACAATCGCCGATGTCTCCCAACCTCCGAACAACGCACGCTCCAAGCCTTCCTTCGGCGAGGGGAGCTGCCAGAGGTAATTCAGGATAAACCGATGGGGAACATTAAAATCGGAGACCCCGCGATACGCTCCGATGTCGTATGGATTAATGATGTTGATTCCGCACAGATCCGTTTGATAAGAAACTTCGTCGATGCTTCTGGCCCAGGTGTAATTCGCGCTGACTGTCACACCGTGCGAGAAGCGCTTATCGACCTGTACCTGCAGCGAGTTGTAGGTTGAATTGGCACTTGATTGATCCTGCGTGACCTGCTGAAATTGTTGGTAAGGCCGCCTGGCATCCTCATCATCGGCAGTAGCGTCTGGACTCGGGAGCGGCGCGTTCACGTCCGTGTTGTAGGCGAGGTGAGTCCCTTTCGAAGCAACGTACCCCACCTTCAGCAGAACGTCGTTGGTCAATTGCTGCTCTACAGTCAGGTTCCAACTCATCACATTGGACGGCTTCCAATTGTGCTGATATGAAACAGCCAGCGGTAGAGGGTTCGCAAATGCGACATCCTTTGCCGGAACGAGTGGCGCGTACTGAGACGGGAAGGGGTTCGGCGCTCCGTTGTACGGGTTCATGAACGGCGTTCCGATGAATTGATATTGCGGACTCCAAGGAGCGCTGTCCACCATGTTGTTGAATGCTTCGACGAACGGGGGCTGGTTGAAGCTTCCCCAGCCGCCGCGAATCGTCGTTCGCCCTTTTCCGCCTACGTTGTAGGCGAAACCGAAGCGCGGTGCGAGTTGAATCCAACTGGATTCAAAGCCGCCGGCCGGGCAGCCGGGATCGCCGGCAAAAAGATAACCGGTCGGAGCATTAGTGAACTTCTGCGACTGCACACCGGGCTGGAAGCATTCGGTTCTGCCAAGCGAATCGCTATAGGGAACGAAGGGATCCCAACGCAACCCGAGATTCAGCACAAGGTCACGGCGAACGCGGTAATTGTCCTGGAAGAACACTGCGCCCAGATTGGCCTCGCGTTCCGCAAACTCGCCACCGCCTTGGATAAATCTGCGTGCGTACCCCACAAAGAAATCGGCGAGCGGATCGCCGCTGAAATTGGTGCTGCTGAACTGATACTGAGCATTCTGCCGGTAGGTATTAATGAGCTCGATATGCTCCCTTAAGAAGTCGCCCCCGATGGCGAACTCGTGGGCGCCGTGCACCCAGTGAAGGCTGTCGGAATAATGGTAGTCGTGACGATTCGCCTGTGTCGGGTGGCCAGAGCTAACCGCGAAGTAACCCGATACCGAAAGCGCCAGTTCCGGCGGGGTCGTGCTCGAAACGGGAATGCCCAGGCTTGTCCAACTAAAGGGCGCGCCCGAAACCACGGTGCCGTTGTTCCGGTTATAGGAAAAGATAAAGCTATTCAACACGTTCGGCGTGAAGCTGAAAGTGTCGCCTACAGATATTCCCTGATCGAAAAGATCGAGTCCACGGCTGGACGTCAGGATGTTCTGGCTCCCAACGACCGGGCTCACTCCGTATCGTGAATAGAAATAACGGCCGTAGATACGATTCTTGTTCATGTCGTAGTCGGCACGAGTGAGGAACTGATTTTCGTGCTCGTTGTCAGGAAGACTGTAATAGACCAGATTGCCGGGTGCGGTGGGCTCCGGAATCAGGCTCAACAGCTTAACGCTCGCCGGCGCAAACTGGCTGACCGGAATCTGGTTATTCGGATAGGGTGCGCCGGTAAACGGATCCACGAGTTGCCGCGGAATCTCTGAGAAATTGCCGCTCCGCTCGGCTGCTGAGGGGACGGTAGCATTGTTTGCCTCACTCACATTACGTAGCTGGGTGCCTTGATAGGAGCCGAAGAAAAACAGCTTATTTCTGAGAATCGGGCCACCAATGCTGCCTCCGAACTGATTGCGCTTCAACTGGTCCGCCGATGCGGCGAAGAAGTTCCTCGCGTTCAGGTCGCCGTTCCGAATAAACTCGAACGCCGACCCGTGGAATTCGTTCGTGCCCGACTTGGTAACGACATTGACGATGGCTCCGGATCCACGTCCGTATTCGGCGCTGAAGCTGTTGGTCTGGACACTGAATTCCTCCAAAGCATCGGGATTCGGAAAGGGATTGTTTACATTCGTGTACGGATCCTGGTTGCTTCCCCCGTCCAGGTTGTAGTTGACCATGTCCGTCCGCGCGCCGTTCGAGCTGATGGACTGAGCGCCCGGATAAGACGTGCTTTGAATGGTGTCCTGGCATCCGCTGAAGGAGCTGTTGCCCCCACGGCCCGGTGGCGTTGTATCCGTCGTTCCGGGCGTCAACAAAATCAAAGTCGCTGCGTTCCGTCCGTTTAACGGCAGCTCCACGATCTTTTGTTGCCCGACCACCTGGCTCAATGCACCGGACTGCGTCTGCACCATCTCGGCGTTGGCTTCGACCGTGACCGATTGCGTGGCGCTGCCTATTTCGAGACTGACCGGAACAGTCGAGGATTGGTCGGTTCTAACTTCAACGCCCCGCTGCTCGAAGCGCCGGAATCCCTGGGCTTCCACGACGACGCTGTACGAGCCAACCGGCAACAGCGGAAAAACATAACCGCCATTACTGCCGGTAGTTGTATCACGGGTAAATCCGGTGTTGATGTTGGTTGCCGTGACCTTGGCGCCGGCTATCGCTGCGCCGCTCGGATCGGAAACGCTTCCCGCTATGGTTCCTGTGGGATCGGCGGCCCAGACAGCAGAAGACACCACCAGTAACAAGGCGAAAAATGCTACACGCATCTTTTGTCAGGCCTCCTTAAAGCAACGGATTGAGATTAGTGTCGGAGCAATCCGTTCAAATGTCAAGAGGATTTAGGAAAGATTTTCTGCTGTTAGGAAATGTTTCTTTACTTGGGCTCCGGCGCGTGTATAATTTCTGCATGCCGCACCACGTAGATACCCAACAGTTTCAATGCGGAAACGCTCGCGTGCACATCTACCCGGATGGCGCGAGGCTCGGCGCGGCCGCCGCGGAGCGGGCCGCCCAACTGATCGCGCGCGCCATCGAAAAACGACAGCACGCAAGAGTCATCGTCGCCACTGGCAATTCCCAGCTTCCGCTGGTCGAAGCCCTAGTGCAGCACAGGCTGAACTGGAGCGCGGTCGAAATCTTCCACATGGATGAATACGCGCGGATGAAAGCGGATCACCCGGCGAGCTTCCGGCTTTGGATCCGCACGCGAGTCGAGGAAAAAGTACATCCCGGGAAAGCAAATTACCTGATCGGCGACGCTCCTGACCTGAACGCCGAGATGAAGCGCTACTCGGAGCTTTTGAACGCGGCGCCCATAGATCTCGCGTTCGTCGGCTTTGGCGAAAATGGCCATATCGCCTTCAACGATCCGCATGTGGCCGATTTCAATGACCCTGCCACCGTCAAGCTGATTACGTTGGATGAAGCATCCCGCCGCCAGCAGGCAGGAGAGGGCCATTTCAAGGATGTCGAGTCAGTTCCCAAGGAGGCCATGACGGTCACGTGTAGCGGGCTCTTTCGCGCCGAAGCGTGGGTATGTTGCGTCCCGGAGCGCCGCAAGGCGCAAGCGGTCAGGAACGCGCTGGAAGGCGCGATTTCAGAAGCGTGTCCCGCATCGCTCGTTCGCAGACATCCGAATGCGGACGTGTATCTGGATGCCGAATCGGCTTCACTCTTGTCGCCCGCGATCCGCGGCGCGGCAGTCGCCCGGTCTTAGCCGGTCATAAGTGGCATTCTGAAAGAAATCTTTATGAAGAAGAAGACTTATTCGCTTATCCTGGCTCGCTGCGCCGCAGCTTTCATCCTGCTCTCCGCGGTTGTGGATGCCGCATCAGTCCAACTAAAGCGATCCCAAAACCAAATTGAAGTGACCGTGGATGGCAAGCCATTCACGACGTACTACTTCAGTACCGAGACAGCCAAGCCGTATCTCATGCCGTTGCGGACTGCGTCAGGTGTGATTGTTACCCGGGGATGGCCGGTCGTCAACGATGTCTCGATGGGCAATCCGAAGGCATCTTCGTTTGAGCCGCACCAGCGTCCTCTTTACTTCACGCACGGAGACATCGATGGTTTAGATTTCTGGGGCGAGGAAGCGTTCGCCAAATACTACAACGATCACGCGAATCAAGCCTATGGCCACATGGTCCTGAAGAGCGTCGAGCAGCCGGGCGAAGGAAACGATTCCGGAAACACAATACGAGCCCGATTCACCCTGAATGACCCGAACAATCGCGTCATCGGCGAGGAAACACAGTCCTTCACCTTTGGCGGCGACGACCATACCAGGACGATCGACTGTGAATTCATTCTCTACGCCACCGCGGGTCCAATCGTTATGGGCGACACCAAAGAGGGCACGTTCGGTATTCGCCTCGCGCCGGAGCTGAGCGGCTCGCATGCTCACATGCTGAACTCAAAAGGCGCGGAGGGCGAGAAAGCAATCTGGGGTAAGCCGGCCGATTGGGTCGATTACTCCGGAACTCTCTCCGGGAAAAAAGTCGATATCGCGGTATTTGACAGCCCCAAGAGCTTCCGTCATCCGACAACCTGGCATGCGCGCGCGTACGGGCTCTTTGCGGCCAATCCGTTTGGTCTTCGCTACTTTACCGGTGATCCCAATCAGGACGGAAGCTGGACTATTCTTGAGGGGAAATCACTCACGTTTCGATACCGCGTGTTGATCGGCGAGGGCGGTCTCTCGGCGGATCAGATTCATGAAGCCTACCGTCAATACGCCGCTCAGCAATGAGGAACGTCGCCAGCCGCCTCGCCTGACGGCCAAGGACCGCACGCGGTGGTGGATCATTTGGACCTTACTCTGCTCCACCGCCATTAACTACATCAACCGGCAGACTCTTTCTGTTCTTGCTCCGGTCATCACCAAAGAATTTCACCTGAATCACAGCCAGCTCTCGAACATATTCAGCGCGTTCCAGGTGTCTTACGCGCTCACGTGGCTGGTTGGAGGCGTCTTTCTCGACGTTGTAGGCACCCGGCTCGGACTCTCGATCGGCGTGATCTGGTGGTCCATCGTCAGCATCGTGACCAGCTTCGCGAACTCCGTTCTTTCTTTCGGAATCCTACGTTTTCTGCTTGGAATCGGCGAGGGACTCAACTGGCCGGGCGCGAGCAAGGCCGTGGCCGAATATTTTCCACCGGAAGAACGCAGCACGGCGGTGGCGATATTCGATAGCGGCTCGAGTGTCGGGGGAGCGGTCGCGGCGATCATCATTCCGTGGATCGCGTTGCAATTTGGATGGCGTTGGGCATTTGCATTCTCGGGCGTGCTCGGGTTTCTGTGGCTCGCTCTATGGTTGATGGTCTATCCACGCCGTGGTTCGGGCGCAAAGCAGGGACAACAAAATTCGCTGAAACTGAGCGATGCGAAAAGCTGGCTCCCAGTTCTGAAGCTGCGTGAAACGTGGGGGATCGTGCTGGGGCGTTCTCTCACCGACCCGATCTGGTGGTTTTATGTTTTCTGGCTTCCCCAGTATCTGAGCGACACGCGCGGGTTCAGTCTGAAGCAGATCGCGATCTTCGCCTGGATCCCGTTCGTCGCCGCCGATGCCGGGAACTTTGCCGGAGGGCTGACCTCGGGAGCGCTGGTGAAGCGTGGAGTGCCGGTTCTGCGGGCGCGCAAGTGGATCTGCATCGTGAGCTGCATCCCGCTGCTCGCCGGTATCCCGGCGGTTCTGGTCGCGAGTCCGTACTCGGCGCTGGCCTTCATTTGCATTGCTCTTTTTGGGTTTGCGGCCTGGTCCACCATGGGCTTGACGTTTCCGTCGGATCTCTTTCAGCCACGGGTTGTGGGCACGGTTACGGGATTGAGCGGACTCGCTGCCGGCCTGGTGAGCACGTTGTTCACGTTGCTGGTGGGAACGCTAGTAGACCACTTCTCCTATTTTCCAGCGTTTGTTTTGGCAGCGACGGTTCCGATTGTGGCGACACTGTGCGTCGTTTATCTGATTCCCACAGCAGGCCGGTCGCGCTCATCTTTGATACGGTCGGATTCTGTTCCTGAGCAGGTGTGAGATGAATACGAACCAGGTTCTTCTATCGAGACGCCAGGTCTTGTCTATGGGAGCGGCTGTTTGCGCGCTTCCGCGGAAAGTGATCGCAGCGGAGCTCTCGGGGTTCTATTATCGCGACTACTCCAAATGCCTGCCGGACCATCTCACGGCGCTTGCTCGCGCGGCATACGAGAGGCGCAATCGTGAGCTCGCTCTCTTAACGACAGCCGAGAGCATCCGGAAACGGCAGACCTGGGTGAGGGAGACATTCTGGAAGCTGATCGGCGGCGAGCCCGAGCGCAATCCTCTGAATCCGCGTAAAACCGGCGAATTCGAGCGCGAAGGATATCGACTCGAGAAAGTCGTTTACGAAAGCCGTCCTGGTCTGTTCATCTCCGCCAACCTGTACGTACCTAAAACCGGCAAGCCGCCGTATCCGGCCGTGCTGTTTCAAATGGGCCACGCTGGCAACGGCAAAGCCTACGCCAGCTATCAAAAGTGCTGTCAGGGGCTCGCGCGACTGGGTTACGTGGTTCTCGCTTTTGATCCGATGGGACAGGGCGAGCGTATCGCCTACCTTGATGAATCCGGCGTCAACACCCGGCTGCGATCGATCGATGAGGAGCACAGCGTTCCAGGAAGGCAGCTCTTGCTTCTGGGAGATACATCTACGCGCTACCAGGTATGGGATGCGATCCGCGGCCTGGATTACCTCGCGGGGTTGCCTTTTGTGGATCCGCAACGGTTGGCCTCTACCGGCCAATCGGGCGGCGGCACGCTTACGATGCTGCTTGCCTGCGCCGATTCGCGGCTGGCTGCTGCCGTCGTCTGCTCGGGCAACACGGAGAACGTTGCCTGCGCGGACTTCAATCCGCCCGGCTCGACCGACGATGCCGAGCAGGACCTAATCGGCTCCGGACCGCTCGGCTTCGACCGCTGGGATCTGCTCTACCCGATCGCTCCGAAGCCGCTTCTTGTACAAGTGAGCGCACACGATTTCTTTGGGACCTACTCGCCACGGTATTTGAGCGACGGCCGTGAGGAATACGAGAAGCTTCTCAAGTGCTACGACGTGCTCGGCCACTCCGATCACCTTGGCTGGGCCAGCACACCTTTGACGCACTCGCTGAGCTACTCGCTTCGGCTGAGCGTCTACAACTGGTTCGAGAAATGGCTCACGAAGTCCGAGCGGCGTATCGACGAGGAGCCGCACGTCGCGCCGGAACCTGACAAGACACTTTGGGTTGGCGCGACCGGCAACGTTGCGCGTGATTTCGGCAGCCTGCGCCCATTCGATTTCGTGAAGCGGCAGGCGCATGCTGTAGTTGGCAACGTGCAATCGACATCGTGGAAGCAGGCCCTGAACCTTCGCGCTCCCAGTGGAGATCTGAAGATGCGGAAGCTGGCACGAACACCTTCCGAGGACGCCGCCATCGAAGCCGCCGAGGTTCAATCGGAGCTCGATGTTTGGGTCCCGGTCTGGTTATTCGTTTCCGCGAAGCCTGAGGCCAACCAGAATCCGCTGCTTGTCTTTGATGACCGGGGCCGAAATGCTTTTGCGGCGGAAGATGGCGTCTATCACCGCCTGGCTCGTAAGGGGCGTCTTGTTTGCGCGGCAGACATTCGCGGCATGGGAGATACACGTCCGGAAGTCGGGCGCGGAAATCCCGGCTACACAATTTCGCACGATTCCGAAGAGGACTTCGCCTGGGTGTCTCTGATGTTCGGCGATTCCTTGTTGGAGCAGCGCATACGGGACATTCTGGCCATCGTCCAAGCGGTGCGCAATGAGCCGGGCTTCGGAAACCGGAATATCGGCGTTGCGGCGCGAGGCAGGCTGACGGTCCCGGCGCTCTTCGCCTTTGCGGCCTCTTCTCAGATCGATTCTCTATACCTGGCAGGCGGCCTTACGTCCTATCAAAGCCTGCTCGATACCGAAAATTATCGCCAGCCTCTTTCGAACTTCGCATGGAACCTCTTCCGCCTGACCGATCTTCCAAAGCTTGCCGCGCAGGCGGCGCCCCGGCGTGTTCATCTGGCCGGCGCGGTAGACGGGGCCAATAAGCGCGTCGACCCGGCGGTCGTGCAAAATGTCTATTTGTCCAAGAACGTAGCGATTTCGGCAGAACCAGCTTGGGACGAAGGCGCATTGAGTTCGGTTTAAGCGCATGAAAGGGAAATCGTTCAAAGATGTGGCGAGGGCGGCGAACGTAAGCGCTGCTACCGTGTCGCGTGTCGCCAAAGGGCAGACCAACGTCGATGCCGGGATACGTGCGCGCGTTCGAAAAGTGGCCGAGTCGCTGGGCGTAGATCTTGACCAGAAGAGGAATGAGAGGGCCAGTATCGTCGCTTTCATGCTGGCGAACCGGGATCTGCTTCATAACTTTCAAGCGCGCATTTTGTTCGGCTCCGAAGCGTATTGCGCGTCGCAGGACCGTGAACTGCTTTTCATGTCCTTTCGCTATTCCGCTGCGACGCCCCCCGAGGAACTTCATCTTCCCAAGGTTCTTACCCAGCGCGGCATTGTGCGAGCCATGATTCTTGGTGGAACCAACTCGTCCAACATGCTGACTGCCCTACGCCAGCGAGAGATTCCTTTTGCGGTGCTCGGAAACAATGTGCTCGGCGACTGGAATCCGTCGGAGTACGATGCGGTGTACTCGGACGACGTGCAGGGCGCTTTCGATCTGACGGCGCAACTGATCGCCGAAGGGCACCGCGATATCTGGTTCATTGGCGACGTCGAATTGCCGTGGTACGCGCGCTGCGCCGAAGGCTACCGTCAGAGCATGATGCAGGGTGGTCTCGAGCCGCACTTCAGCGAAATTCATTCCGACGATCATCAACTGGGTTACCTCGCCATGCGATCGCTGCTCTCGCGCCATGAGCCCGTTACAGCGGTATTCGCGGGCTCCGATCAGATCGCCAGGGGAATCTACGATGCTTTGAAGCAGGCCGGCCTCGCCATTCCGGACGACATCAGCGTCGCGGGATTCAACGACAGCGAGGGAGCGCTGATGGATCCTCCGCTCACCAGCGTCCGCGAGTTTCCCGAGGAATTGGGGAAGCATCTTGCCGAGTTTGTTCTGCGACGGATCCAGAAGCCTGACCGGCCGCCGCAAACGCTCACGATCCCGACTCGCGTGGTACTGCGGCAGTC
>DATBHS010000218.1:0-16836 GCA_036557345.1 Bryobacteraceae bacterium | reverse complement strand
GGCCGTATTGAAATTAAGCGCTTGAGTCTTTCCGCGATGGTTCGGCAGGGGGTTGATGCGAAAATGCTCAGCGTCGCCGTAGGCCATGTGCCGTCCACCGCTCTGCCCGGAGAACTGGGAAATTTCGCTATCGCGGCACACCGTGACACGTTGTTTCGAGGGCTGAAGGGTGTCAGGAAAGGTGACTTGGTAACGTTTGAATCACAAAACGGGACCTACACCTATAAGGTATTGGCGACGAAGATTGTGACGCCTTCGGATGTGAGTGTGTTACGCGCCGATGGCGGCGGGCTGATCCCTCTTTCAGGCTCAGCGGAGTCTCCCGCGCATCTGCTGACCATGATTACCTGCTATCCGTTCAACTACGTGGGCTCCGCTCCAAAGCGGTTCATTGTTCAAGCCAAGCTCGTCGATCAAACCGACAGCCGTTGTTATACTTGCGGTTGAATCGTTGGGAGGTCGTCTAACGGTAAGACTGCAGACTCTGGATCTGCGTATCGGGGTTCGAGTCCCTGCCTCCCAGCCAAGCTTCCTCATTGGACAGGCGGGGCGCCGGTAACTTCTTTGAGGCATCGTCGAGCAGTAGCACCCAGTCGCCATCTCCAGGCGGGGTGAATTGCCGGTTTCCCTCGGTGGCAAAGTCTCCGGCATCGGCCGAAGCACCGGTACGGGGGTTGTACCACCACGCCTTGGCCCGTCTCGCAGCCACCTTGCTCATATCGATGGTGAACGTCCTGGGGGAGGGCAGATATGCGATCACGGTTGCAGCGTCCTGTGTTCGAGCAGCGGCAAGATAGTCGAGGCCTGTAAATTCGCCCAGACCGTCAGTTACGACCTCATGTTTTGCGTCCGGAATAAGTTCAGACCAGGGCCGCGAAGTAAATAGGGCTTTTAGACGGGCCATATCCTTCGAGGCAGTCGAGTTAAGTGCTGCCTCCCAGCCCGGATCGAACAGCCAGATCGGGCGGTTGCCCATGAACTGTCCCGTTGCTCCGCAAAGAATTGCCCAGTAAGCCTGCCGCCTGATCTGTACCGCCGAAGCGTTGTGCTCGCCTTCATAGGTCGATTCGATCAAAACAAACGGCATGACCGGCATGCGTTGATAATCCGCCAGCAGTTTTGCATGGACAATGCCGTACGTGTATGTCGTGTTGAAGTCTAGCCAACCGTCGTTCTTATATTGATCGACAGCAGAATTTTCCGGATGGCAGTGCGCTGTGAACAAGTGCCTGTCGTCGAATTCCTTGATTCCGCGAACCACGGCGTCCACGTCTTCTCGCGCCTGGTCGGGATTATGATCCCCGCCGATGAGCCACACCAGGTTGTCGAAACCGGCATAGCGCTTACCTACATAGCGGCCCCAGCCGCGGCACTTCTCCTGACCGTTCGCCAGGGCCTCTTTCATCCATCCTTCATCGGTTCCCACATAGCCGAGGTAAATTGGCGCTAACAAGACCTGAATTCCTTTCTCCCCGGCTTTGCGGATCACCCAATCGGCATGTTGGAAATACTTCTCATTAGGTGTCGAGAAATCGCCAGGAGTAGTGAACGGTCTCTCACCGTAGCGGTTCATCGGCCCACGAAACTTATGCTCGATGAGATTAACGATGATCGAGTTGAATCCCAGTTGCCGCCGGTTTTCGAGATAACGCTCCGCTTCCTCGTTGGTCAGACCAGAAATGAGAGACCAGGGAGCATCACCCTGGATCAGAAACGGAGCACCAGTTCGAGTTACCACGTGACGGTGATCGGGACCAATGCTGATCGGGTACGGACTTGCGCAGTAACCCGGGGCCGTACATGCAAATGCGCACAGCCAAGCCCCGAGTGGCCGCGCCAAAATCGTTCGAATCATCCTTGCGCCAGCTCTTTATGCCTGAAGCAGCCGACGATGTGATCGTTGACCATGCCGGTGGCTTGCATGAACGCGTAGCAGATCGTCGAGCCGACAAACGTGAATCCGCGTCTCGTGAGATCTTTGCTCATGGCATCGGATTGCGGCGTGCGGGCCGGGACGTCACCGGTCCGGCGCCAGCGGTTTTGCACCGGTCGTCCACTGACAAAGACCCACACATAGGCATCGAAGCTGCCGAATTCCTTCTGCACTGCCAGGAAAGCCTGAGCGTTCCTCACAGCCGCGCTGATTTTCAGCCGGTTGCGCACGATGCCCGCGTTGTTGAGCAACGCCGCAAGCTTTCGCTCGTCGTATCGCGCGACTTTGCGCGGATCGAACCAGTCGAATGCAAGCCGGTAATTGGGCCGTTTCTTCAGGATCGTCGACCAACTCAAACCGGCCTGAGCGCCCTCGAGAATCAGGAATTCAAAGAGTCCGCAGTCGTCGTGCAGCGGCGTGCCCCACTCCCGGTCGTGATAAGCAGTTGAGAGCGTATCACCGGATGCCCAGGCGCAGCGCACTATATCCGCAGATCGCCCGTCTTTCTGGCCGGCCATACGGGGAATCGTAGCAGGGCTTGTGGATCGTCGATCACGGAACATTGTCCGGCTCCCCTGCGTATTTACCCAGAAGCGCGCGAAAAGGAGCAAATCGATGAGAGCGTTCGCCCTTGCCTTTACCTCGTTTCTGCTGGCCGCCGGTGTTACGGCCGCGGAAGAACAGGGGTCATTCGACAAGTCCCTCAGTGTCTCCGGCCCCGTTGACCTGGATGTTACGACTGACTCAGGAGGAATCACGATCACAGCCGGTCCTTCCGGAACCGTGCGAGTGCATGCGATCTTGAAAGGCCAGCAGGGATGGTTCGGTTCGGGCGACGTTGCATCGCGCATTCGGGAACTGGAGCGTAATCCGCCTGTAGAACAGACCGGAAATCGCGTTCGAATCGGGTATGTGCATGACCGGGAATTGCTCAAAGGTATCTCGATGCGATTGGAGATCCAGACACCCGCCGATACACAAGTTCGCGCGCGAGCCGACTCCGGAGGAATCCGGGTCGAAGATGTCCGCGGCCCGGCCGATTGTCACACGGATTCGGGAGGGATCACGATTCGCAATGTAGGATCCGAAACTCGCGCCGCTGCCGACTCTGGGAGCATCCACCTTAACAACATCAAGGGACCGGTCTCAGCGCATGTCGATTCCGGAGGAATTGAGGCGATCGACGTGGCAGGAAGCATTGAAGCGGAAGCCGATTCCGGCGGCATCCGCATCGCTCAGACCAGCGCCGCGCCGATTCATGCGCGGGCGGATTCCGGAGGCGTTCAGGTGAGGCTCGCGCCCGGTGCCGGATATGACCTCAGTCTCGAATCGGAAAGCGGGAACATCTCGGTCCCGGAGATGACAATCAAGAGCGGTTTTTCTAAGCATCACGTGGAAGGCAAGGTCCATAACGGAGGACCATTAGTTTCGGTCCACGTAGACTCAGGCGGTGTGGCGGTCGAGTAACCGGCGGGCAGTGAACTGCCCGCTGGGCACGATAAATCGCGCTCCACCAGGTGTCTTCTTGCTTTTCTCCAGCGAAAAAATATAGAATTTTGCCTCAGTGATCCAGCTACGGGAAGCCGCGGCCTATTTTGTGCTGTTTTTCGTTGCCGCGATGGCATGCGCCATTGCCATAAAGCTCCTCACCGGAGGGATCAACATGCAGGGATTGTTGTATGGCCGCACGGCACGCGGCAAGCTTTACTTCAGTCCGGAGCGGGTGCAGCTTCTGCTTTTCACCCTGTGGACTGCCATCTCCTATCTGGCGGACGCGGGGCAAAACAGACGATCCGGAAAGCTCCCCGAGATACCGGAAGCGACTTTGGCCATGCTGGCCGGAAGTCACATGATTTATCTGGGAGGCAAAGCAATGGCCATGATTCGCATGAAGAACTACAAAGGAGGGAACTGAATGCCGGCTTCCACGCCCCTCACGCTGGCCGCCGGATGGGTGGCCCTTGGCTTTATCGCGCTGCTTGGCATAGCGGTGCTCTGGTACATCTTCACCGAGAGAATCGACCTGACATTTCTGATCAGCGAACCAAACGGCGATGCCAGCATGTCGCGCTTTCAACTCTTGATCTTCACCTTCGTGATCGCTGCCAGCCTGTTTCTGATCATCGCCTCGCCGAGTCCACCACGATTTCCAGACCAGATCCCGCAGGGCGTGCTGATCCTACTCGGCATCAGCTCGAGCTCTTACCTGGTCAGCAAGGGCATCCAGTTCAGCCGTGACGAGGGTGTCATAGGAGGTACTCCGGAAGTGAAAATATTGCCGGCAACAGCCCAAACGACCGCAGGCGGCCACCCGATTCAGTTCAAGGCGGATGTGCTTCGGCTCCCGGACACGGCGGTGACATGGCACGTCCGGTCGGGAGGGGGAAGTATCGATGCAAACGGGCACTACACTCCGCCGGAGAGCGCAGCAGGGGGACCGCCGCCGCCCGGGACAGTGGTGATTGAAGCAGTCAGCCAAGCCGACCCGACGGTGTCGGACTTGGCGACGATCACCCTCGTTTAGGAACGGATCCATGCCGGCACGACGCTCTTCGGTTGCGCGCACTACTCGGCGATCCAGGCACAGGTCGCTCCTGGGGATGGCGAGCATGCTTCCGGTAGCCGTATCGCTCATTCCTTCCGGCGCGCCGCCGCGGACGAAGGGGCAGATCTCAGGCGCCATCCGGGCAACGTGCGGGATCGCCTGTGGAAAAGAGCGCTGGGCGGTGAAAACGATGAGCGATCCCGCTGCGAGCGATGTGACGTTGGAACCGGTGCCGACAACGGTTGCGGCGCTGGTTGCTACGCCTGCGCCTGATACGGCGGCAGAAGACATTCGCCTCAATCAAATCGAAAAGCAGACGTTCAGCGTACACGCGAAACTGGTCGGCTTCAAACAAGAACTGCAGGGTTCGGAAGGCGATCACGACTTCCATGTCGTGTTGCAGGATCTCAACTCCAGTGACACAATGATCGTCGAAATCCCAAGCCCGGCGTGCCAGGGCGTTTGCAATTCGCTGGTGCTTGACAGGATACAGGAGGCACGAAATGATTTTGCGGCCGCCTTCCCGAAAGATCCGCCAAGCTCCGATTTTGCGCTTGTGGATGGCACGCCAACGGTCGAAGTCACCGGGATCGGCATGTTCGACTATTTTCACGGTCAAACGGGAGTCGCGAAGAACTGTATTGAACTACATCCAGTGCTTGGCATCAAGTTCCCGCCGCCGGGCACCTTCGAGGCGCACCACGATCCGCCGCAAAACCCTAAGCCCGGACCAAAATCCGATTATCACTGTATTCCGAAGTGACGCTGACCGTGGTACACTGAAGGTGTCTTTGCCCGCATCCGTACTAACCTTCGAGTGCCTTCCGGCCGCCCTCCCTGCTTGTCATTTAAAGTTGGTTTCAGTGCAGTCTGACAAAGATAATTTCAAGTAAAAGGATTCATACTGTGACCAACATTTTTGTCGGGAACCTCAGCTATCAAACTACTCAGGATGATCTTCACACTGCATTCGCGGCCTACGGCGGCGTGGAGCGGGTGAATATTGTGACGGACCGCGATACCGGTCAATCGCGCGGCTTCGCGTTCGTCGAAATGACAGATCCGAAGGACGCGCAGACAGCCATTGCCCATTTGAACGGAACTGAACTCCATGGGCGAACGCTGAATGTAAACGAAGCAAGGCCGAAGCCGGCGGGCAGCGGCAGTTATGGAGGACGGCGCAACGATTCCGGCTACGGTGGCAACCGGCGCGGATCGCGCTGGTAAAAACAAGATTATCTGCCGGCAAACAGGCCGTCTAAAACCGTTAATCGGGCCGCCCAAAGACCTGGACAATTGTCCAGGGGGCGGCCTTTTTACTTGAGGAGCAAATATGTCGGGTCGTGGACCACAAACATTCAAGAAGCGCCAGAAAGAGCAGCAGCGAAAAGAACGCCAGCAGGAAAAGATGGCCAAGCGGCTGCAGCGGAAGGAGGCCCACCGGCTAGCCGCGCAGGAAGGACATGATTCGGTCGAACCGGTCGAGACACCCGAAAGCGAGCACGAGCAAGCCTAGCAACTCGTCGAAAATCTCCCAGTCGCTCGTAAACCGGATACAGCCCGGCCACTTTCCGATACCCGCTTTAGCGCTGCATAACTACTGAATCCTCACGACGACCCGCTGATAGCGCGTGAGCGGCGGCGTTCCATTGTCGGTCGCTTCCAGAATTACGTGGATCGTTTGGCCAAGCTGTGCGTCATTCGGTACGCGAAAGGTTGTGCTGAGTGCTGTGTGGTCAGAGAAGCTGACGTTGCCGGGGTAGGTGCTTGCAGCATTGTCCTGCCACCAGGTAACCTTCACGGCATTGTGATCGGGGTCCGAAACCTCTGCCTCCAGATGAACCGTGCTGCCGGGTCGTACCGAGACCTCCGGCGGCCCTTTGACCCTCGTCCGCGGCTCATGGTTCGCGTCACTGAATTTCGGGGTTACGGACCATTTCAGGCGTGTCGCAAAATCGTTCTGTGCCGCCGCGAAAAATCGGGCATCGGCTGCCGCATTTGCTGCTGAGATCTGCTGAAAACCAGAATCGCCGGAACCGCCCGCTGCCGGTCCAGCAGGAGCAGTTGTGGTCTTAGAATTCTCGTTCGCAGTACTTCCCGCGGGCGCCAGGTCGATCGCAACCCCAGGGTCGTCCGGACTGGCAGGCGTGACCTGAGCGCCTCCTAGCCCGAGTGCCGGCACCTTCGAAGATCGACTGCTCCCGCCCCAGCCACTCCAATGGCGGTTTTCATAAGCGCGGAGGCCGTTGTCCAAGAGATTCAGGAACGTCGGCGAGTCGCCCTCGCCGAGGAAAGACCCTCTCTCCTGAGGAGGCATCCAAACCATGTACCCCATCTTTCTAAGCTGATCGGCCGTATAGTCGGACAGCCCGAAATAGTCCGTCCGGTCGCCCTTGACCATTTGTTTGCCGTCGCCCCAAACACGATACATCGCGCCTAACGCACCGCGGCTCGAAACGTTCTCCCGTGTCCAGGCAGCACTGATGTAAACCTGATCTTCCGGTGCTAGTCCATTGCGTACAAAGTAGCCGAAGTCCATCGTGCTCAACTGCCGTTCCTCTACTTCCGGCCAGTTCGGCTGGATATATCTCTTGTATGTGCCGTCCTGGTCGCCGGAGGGAATGATGATGAGCTTCAGTGACACTTTGTCCCGGATCGCCTCCCACTGCGGGGTGTCCGCGTACTGATCGTGTATAGATTTCAGCGCGCGGGCGATCGTGCTTTGTCCACCCTGCGCGGTTACGTAAAGCGGGCCCGGCTGGTCATCGAGCAAAAGAGATCTGATAAGGTTCGAGCCTTCTGTGTCCTTAGAGTAGTCGCCTTCAAATGCAATGTTGCCCCACTTGATCTTCGATTTCAGTTCAGGCGGCGATGGGTAATTCGGATTGTGGACCTTCAGGTTCGGATAGATTCTTGCGTACGCGTCGACGATGTTGTCGATAAAGTGCTCGTCTGAGGCCCAGCGCCATGACGCGCACGGGCACAAGCCGAGCCGGGTGTATTCACGTCCAGGGATGTATTGTGTTGTTCCCTTACCATCACCCTTCCAGTGAAAAGTGCTGCTGGCGTAGACGAGTCCTTCGATCTGGAAATCCGAGCTGTAGAGTATCGCGCGGATGAGCGTGTTGTTGTCGTCCAGTTCCGGATCCGCCGTAATGACGACCCGCGGCTTCCGCGGCTGAGCAGTAGCGACCACCGCGACGAGCATGAACACCGTTAGTCTGAACGTCGAATTTTCCAATCCCCTGAAGCGGATTGCGCTAACACGGCCAAAGTCGCCGGCAGCGCCTTGCATGGAAAAGATTATCATTACGGGAGGCATGCGTACTGTCTTCGAGGCGGCGGGTGGCAACGAGGGCCTGCACCGGCTTGCCGACGCCTGGCATCGCCGGGTGATGGCCGACGAAGTAGTCAGCCATGCATTCAGCCACGGTTTCCATCCCCAGCATGTCGAGCGACTCGCCGCTTATTGGGCTGAGGCACTCGGTGGGCCCAGAACGTATTCCGAGTCCTATGGTGACGAGACCACTGTCGTGAGGGTGCACAGCGGCAACGGGGAGCACGAAGAAATGGATCGCCGTGCGATCGCTTGCTTCGACCAGGCTCTGGTCGATGTCGGATTAGCCGGCGACAATGTGCTGCGACAAGTACTGCACGACTACTTCGCTTGGGCGACCACGACAACGATGTCCCGCTACCAACATTCCGCTGATGATGTACCTAGTGGCCTCAGCATCCCACACTGGTCATGGGACGGACTCGAGGTGTAAGAGTTCACGCCTGGGCCTGCACCATACCTGCCATCCACCTACACCGGGGGCGCATTTCTGTTTCCGCAAATGACGCGATTCTCGCTGCCCGGGCAATCAATATCCTCTGGAAGTGTTATGGCAGCTACTCGGCCTTCAAACCCACGAGTGCCTTTCGCGGCAGTTTCGCGACGATATGCACTTGCGGATCGACCACTTCGGCGATGTCATATTTCATGGCTGTGTCGAGCACAATGCCGATCTCCGCGGGATTCAACTTGTACCGATCCGCAAGATATTTCGACATATTGCTGGTTGCCTGCTGCAGGGCTTCCTGCATGGAATTACCGATGCCGCTGGTCATGACGTACTCGTCATCCTCAAAGCGCGGCGCGCGCAGATGCGTTTCCTGTTGGACGTCCACAGTGAATTCCACATCCATTGACGTTTCGAGCGCATCGCCCGCCAGCTCGCCGTCGCCCTGTGCAGCGTGTCCGTCGCCGACGTACAGAAGAGCACCTGGAACGTTCACGGGCAGAAATACAGTCGTGCCCTCGACGACTTTGTTGTAATCCATGTTGCCGCCCCAACTCCCCAGATATCCGGCTCGGAAGGACTGGCTTGCAGAGGGCGCGACGCCGACGCATCCAATCATCGGATGCAGCGGCACCTTATAGTTTTTGAGGCGGTCGGTCGGATTCTTCAATGAGCCGACTCCGTTTTCGCGATCGAGCTTCCACTCGGAATCGAATTTCTCCACTTTGGGCTGATCGCGGAATTCGTACGGATCGAGGGCCGTGCCGACTACGCCATCTCCGCTTTCGGCCGAGTCACGGTTTAACCGGATGCGCGTAAACTTCACAACCAGCGTGTCACCGGGCAGAGCGCCTTCAATATAGAACGGACCGGTGAGCGGGTTTCCTCCGAACACACGGTGTGCTCCGGTAGCATCCCGTCCGCCCGCATCTACGGTTTGAGTATGAACGGTGTCGCCCGGGAAGAGATGCAATACAGGCTCTTTCAGACCCGAGAATTCACGATGGAAAACGGTTGGGGTGAATTCGTGATGAGTGGGCGCGGAAGCGGGACGTGTTACAGGTCTCTGCGCAGACCACTTGATAGGGATGCCATCGACCGTCCCCTCTCCGGAAATCCCGGATTCCGCAAGGCGCCCGGTTAAATCTCCACAAGGCTTTCCATCCTCAGTGCATTTGAACGTAACGGAGTGGCCTTGCAGGGTGCCTGTGAATTGACTACCGAAAAAAGTCCATTCATATCGGCCGTCCTTGGAGGTCATCTTCACCCGTCGGGCGTCGTTGAGCTGACCACCGGAAACGCGAACTTCCCACGTGCCGCTCAGATCTGCGGCCTGAATGGTGACAGAAGCTGCAATCAACAACAAGACCGCGATCTTCATGGTTGGGTAACCGGCTTACCGACCCGCGAATGACTCTTCGCCCGGCCAAATCTGGATCGCTTCGGCCTCTGCCTTTCGTTCGCGCTTTTTGCCAGTAAAGCGATCCAGATAGAGGTAGATCACCGGCGTGATGTACAGCGTGAGCAACTGGGAAACGATCAGGCCGCCGACTACGGCAATACCAAGGGGGCGCCGCGCTTCGCCGCCTGCACCGGTACCGAAGGCAATCGGGAGGGTGCCTAAAAGCGCCGCCATAGTGGTCATCATGATGGGGCGAAACCGCTGCAAACAGCCTTGAAAAATCGCTTCTTCAGGCGATTTGCCTTCTTTTCGCTCGGCTTCGAGCGCAAAATCGATCATCATAATGGCGTTCTTCTTCACAATTCCGATTAGCAGGATGATGCCGACGAAGGAATATAGATTCAGGTTCTCGCCGAACAACAACAGAGTGATGAGAGCGCCGAAGCCGGCAGCGGGCAGGCCGGAAAGAATCGTGATCGGGTGAATAAAGCTCTCGTAGAGAATACCCAAGACGAGATAGATCACCAGAATAGCGATGATCAGCAGGGCGCCCAAGCCTTTCAAAGAGCTTTGGAAAGCTGCGGCTGTACCTTGATAACTAAAGCTCACCGTGTCAGGCAGACCGATCTGGCTGGCAGCGTTGTCAATTAGCCTGGTGGCCTGACTCAAGGCAACCCCAGGCTTCAAATCGAACTGAAAATTCACAGCCGGCAACTGGCCGATATGATTTACACTCAGCGGAGCGACCGTTTGCTTTAGGTCAGTTACTGCCGCGAGCGGGATCATCTTGCCCGAACTCGACTTCACATAGAGATCCTTCAGCGCCAGCGGGTTGCGCTGATCGTCAGGAAGTACTTCGAGAATGACGTCATATTGGTCGGAGGCAGCCGTGATTGTAGTGACTTTCCGGTTACCGTAGGCGTCGTAGAGCGTATTTGCGATCTGATCCGGTGAGACCCCGAGGGCCTGTGCCAGATTGCGATCAATGTGAACGTCAAGACGCGGGCTCGCCAGGCGCAAATCGCTGAAGATGTTTGTCAGCTCCGGAATCGAATGCAATTTGCCCTCGACAATCGGAGCCCATTTGTACAGTTCATCGGTATCTGCATCTTGCAGCGCCACCGAATATTGGCTACGTCCTTCGTTCTGTCCGAGCGTAATCAGCGGTGGCTGTTGCAGAAAGACCATCAAGCCAGGTATCTTTGCGAACTCTTGCTGGAGCTGTGCGAGAATCACATTGCCCTTGGGCCTGTGCGGGTCGTCCTTAAACATGACGAACATGAATCCCTGATTCTGTCCGGAGAACCCGCCCGTTCCGGATCCATAGTTTTCAATCCAGCGGCTCTTCTTCAAAACCGTGTTTGCTTTTTCCTGTAGCCGCACCATTTCATCGAATGAGGTGTCCTGCGCTGCTTCGTCGCCGCCAAACGCAAAGCCCTGGTCTACTGTTGGCATGAATCCCTTCGGCATGACCACGAAAAAGTAAACCGTGCCAACCGTGAGAAGCACGCTTGCCAACAGGGTAAGCCTGCGATGATGCATGACCACCTGAAGCGTGCGCCTGTAGAGGTCGTTCAGCCAGACGAAGAACTTTTCCGTTCGCGTGTAAAAGCTGCCTTTGTCATGGGCCTCATGGCGTAAGAAACGGCTGCCCAGCATCGGTGTAAGGGTCAACGAGATTACGCCGGAAATAAGCACTGCGACGGCAATCGTAATGGAAAATTCGCGCAACAGGCGTCCGATAATTCCGCTCAGGAACAACACTGGGATGAAGACCGCTACCAGCGAGACCGTCATCGATACAATCGTGAATCCCACCTCGCGAGCCCCATCGATCGCCGCCTGCATGCGCGATTTGCCCATTTCCATGTGCCGGAAAATGTTTTCGAGCATGACGATCGCGTCGTCCACCACGAAACCAACCGAGAGGGTCATGGCCATCATCGAGAGCATGTCGATGGTGAATCCCAGCAGCTTCATCGCCGCAAACGTTCCTAATAACGAAAGCGGTACTGCCAGGCTCGGAATGAGTGTTGCGGAGACGTTTCGCAGAAACACGAAAATGACTGCTATGACCAGGCAGATCGTGATGATCAGGGTAATCTTCACGTCGGCGATGGATTCCCGAATGTTTTGTGAAGCGTCATGGGCCTGGCCGATTTCAATGCCGGCCGGCATGGATTCCTTCATCTGCGGTATCAGCTTCTTGACCGCGTCGGCAACTTCCACCGTATTCGAGCCTGGCTGCTTTCTCACAGCCAAAATCATGCTGAGGTCGTCGCCAATCCAAAACCTGGTCTTGTTGTTGCTGACGCTGTCAAAAACGTTGGCCACCTGATCCAGGTAAACTGGGCTGCCGTTTTTGTATTCCACAATCAGGCGGGCGAATTGCGACGCATTCGTTAGCTGGCTATCCGATTGAACTGTGTACGCTTTGTTGTAGCCGTAAAGAGACCCAGCTGGCAAGTTCACGCTTCCCTGAGCCAGCGCAGTGCGAACGGATTCCAGATCGAGTTGATGTGCCGCCAATTTTTGAGGATCGGCCTGCACGCGCACCGCATACTTCTGTGAGCCATAGACCTGAATCTGCGCAACTCCGCTGACCATGGATAACCGGCGCGCGAGCATCGTCTCGGCGTAGTAGTCGAGCTGCGACAGCGGCATGGTTTTCGAAGTGATTGCAATGTAAAGAATCGGCTGCTCGGCAGGGTTCACTTTCGAGTACGAAGGTGGCGCGGGCATATTGGTTGGCAAAGCCCCCTGCGCTCTGGATATTGCCGCCTGCACATCCTGCGCCGCCGCATCGATATTGCGGCTAAGGTCAAACTGCAGCGTAACGTTGGTTGAGCCGAGCGAGCTCGAAGACGACATGCTGTTCAGGCCGGCAATATTGGAGAATTGCGCTTCCAGCGGTGTCGCTACGGACGACGCCATAACATCCGGATTCGCGCCCGGCAACGAGGCCATAACCTGGATGGTCGGGTATTCCACGGCCGGCAAATTGCTGACGGGCAGCGAGAAGTAGCTCAGCAGACCGAAACCGAGGATGCCGGCCATGATCAGCGTAGTGGTAATGGCCCGGCGAATAAAGAAATCGGTGAAGTGCATGCCGCTCCTTACGACTGACCGGCGGGCTTCGCCTCGGACCCGCTCATCTGGGTTGCAGGTTTAAGCAGTTGAACCTTTCCTCCAGGAAACAGGCGCATCTGCCCTTCTGAAACAACCATTTCTCCAGGCTGTAACCCGGTGGCGATGACTGCTTGTTCTGCGCCGTCGGCCTGCTTATAAAGCCGGGCCACACTCACCGGGCGCATCGCCGCCGTGTTCGTGGCCGGATTGACTACCCAGACATACTTACCTTGCGGTCCGGACTCCACCGTGCGGCTGGGGACGACGATGCGTCCCCGCTCCAGCTTCAACTGGGCGTTCACGTTCACGTATTGTCCCGGCCACAGCGCATGCGACGTGTTCGGGAACTCAGCTTTGAGCTTGATCGTCCCGGTGGTCGTATCTACGTTGTTGTCGATGAAGCGCAGCACGCCTGTCTCGGTCCGGTCCCCACCGGCTTCCGCCCGGACGACCAGCGGACGTTCTCTGTTGTATTTCTGTACCTCGGGCAGTAACTGCTGCGGTACGCCAAACGAGACATAGATCGGCGAAATCTGCAGAATGCTTACCAGAGTTGCATCATTATCTTTAACGAGGTTGCCAGCTTTCACAGCAATGGCACCGGCGCGTCCCGAAATCGGCGCGACGATCTTCGTGTAGCTCAACTGCAACTCTGTCTGGGACAATCGTGCGCGGTCCGACTTAATCGAAGCTACCGCGCTCTCAACTGCCGCTTTGTCCGCGTCCAATAAAGCCAGGTTCGAGCCGTTGCTCGCCACCAGTTGCTCGGTCTGTTCTTTCGAGAAAATGCCCTCTTTTTCAAGCTGCAGACCACGGTTGGCGGACGCCTGCGTCTGCTTGAGCATGGCCTCGTCCTTCGCCACATTGGCGCGAGCTTGAACTTCCAGCGCCTGGTCCTTGGCAAGATCCGCCTGAATCTGGGCGATCTGGCGCTGGAACGGCTCGGGATCGATCTCGAACAACAGTTGCCCTTTGCCAACGTCCTGCCCTTCCTGGAAATGCACACTCAGAATCTGCCCGGCAACCCGCGACTTCACATCGACGCTGCTGATCGCTTCCACGTTGCCGACCGCGGCCGTATCAAGAGGAACATCGGAGGCAAGAGCCGGTACCGCGCGTATGGGGGCGGCCTGCATCATCATCATGGCCATCGGATTCATTGCCTGCTTTTTGGAACCGCAGGAAGCCAGAAATAGAAGCCCGCCGGCCGCGCATGCAGCCACTACCAAAGATTTGGAATGAAACACGGATTTAGACACGGAACCTACTGACTGGATTAGGGGTTATCTTCATAGTGCCACAAAACGGGCCCAGCCGTACGCACCCATCCGTTAAGTACGGGTACGCGGATAGAATGTTCCGCAAACCCAAAGCGTGAGATGCTTCAATATTGACCCAAGACTCGCGAGAATTACACGAAAATGCTAGAAATCAGGCGGCCGGCCTGCTGCACGCCACCTTCGGACCCGGCGCTCCACCCTGCTTCGTGTCCGTTCCCGGACGCATCAATCTCATTGGTGAACACATCGATTATCACGGCCTACCTGTCCTTCCCATGGCCTTGCAGCGCCGTATTGGCATCGCCTTCCGGCCACGGAGCGATCGCCGCGTTCGTGCCGTTTCCGCTCCATATGGTCAACGCGAGTTCTGTCTGTCTGCCAGTCCGGAACCCGGCCCCCGGGGCGATTGGTCGAACTATTTAAAGGCCGCCATGCAAGTGGCGGCCAGCCGCTGGGAACTTAAAGTTGGTATTGATTCGGCCGTTGTTTCCGACTTGCCACCTGCTGCCGGCTTATCCTCCTCCTCCGCGCTTCTGGTTGCTTTTGCCCTCGCGCTGCTCGACGCGAACGGCTTTCGTCCGCAAATTGGTGAATTGATGGATATTCTTCCTGACGGCGAGCAGTTCGTCGGTACACGCGGCGGCGGCATGGATCATGCTGCCGTCCTTGCCTGTCAATCCGGCTGCGCTTTGTTAATACGGTTCGATCCTCTCGAGCTGAAAGCAATCCCGGTACCATCCGATTGGTCGTTCCTCGTGGCTCATAGCCTCACGACCGCCGAGAAGTCCGGCGCAGTGAACGCCGAGTATAACTCCCGCCGGACAGCCGGGCTCAGCGGGCTGCAAAAGCTTGGGTTCGAGTCGTACCGTGATGCCGCCTCCCGGTACTCGCTCGGCGAACTTACGGCTCTCGCCTCCTGCCTCGATGGGCCGGAGGCCCGCAGTTTCCAACACGTAGTCAGCGAGACATTTCGAGTTGAGGAATGCCTGGCGGCGCTCCGTGCTGGGGATATTGGCGCGTTCGGGCACCTCCTCATGGCTTCACACGCCAGCCTCAGGGACCAGCTTCTGGTGAGCAATCCGTCGCTCGATGCGCTCGTTGAATCGGCGGTTGAGGCGGGCGCCTTAGGTGCCCGCCTCACCGGGGCCGGTTTCGGCGGCTGCGCCATTATCCTGAGCCGGATGGAGGACCGCGACCGTCTCCGCACGGAGCTAATCAATCGGTATTACCTTACGCGACCCGGTTTCGATCCGGAAAGGCATCTGTTTTTCGCGATACCTTCGGCAGGGGCGCTCGGTGCCTGAGGCCGCCATTTCTCAGGCGGTCATTCTCGCGGCCGGGCGGGGTACACGAATGGGTGAAATGACCGGCGAAGTTCCCAAGCCTATGCTGCTGGTCCGCGGCCGGCCCATGCTGGAACATGTTCTTGAACGGCTTGCCGCGGCCGGCGTACAGCGGTTCTTGATCGTCGCCGGATACCAGCACGAAGTCATTCAAAATCACTTCTCGAAATGGAAGCTTCCGATTGAATTTTGTTTGCAGCATCCGGTGGATGGCACGGGCTCGGCTGCGCGGCTTGCCCGTGGCTTCGTGTCCACCCAACCGTTTCTGCTCACCTACGCCGACATTCTGTGTGATGCTGCTGAATACGGCCGGTGCAGCGGCGTTCTCTGTCAAAATGCGGCCGCATCTGCCGTGATCGCGGTAAAAGCCGTGGACGATCCCTGGCAAGGCGCGGCCGTGTATGAAGAGCGCGGACGTATCCGTCGTATCGTAGAGAAACCACCAAAGGGCACTTCCACTACGCATTGGAATAACGCCGGCCTTTATGCTTTTCGTGAGATCATATTCGACTACCTGACGCGGCTCCGGCCTTCACCGCGGCGGGAATACGAACTCACTTGCGCCTTCGAAATGATGCTCAATGACGGCCTGGACTTGCGCATCTCGCCGATCGAAGGCAACTGGCGCGATGTCGGGAGGCCCGAGGACCTGGCAGCCGTAGATCTTCCGTGATTCGATAAAGGGCATTTCACTCGAGACGTTTACTCGCCGCGGATCACTGTCTCTTCTGAGCCTCTGGTTATGCCGCGAACCACCGCCTTTCTCCTATCCCTGGCGCTGTTCGCCGGCACCCTCGAATGTCTGGCCGATCAGCCACGGGTGAACTGGACCGGGAATTTTGCTCCGTGCGACACCCATTCCGAGTTGCTGAAGCGGGACTCCATGCGCCTCGGCGTCCGATTTTCTACATCAAATTCTGCCGTCGCCAGGGAATTCAGGCGTGCTATGGATTTTTGGACGCGAATTATAGATATGTCCTGGCACGAAGACGGGACCTCTTCCTGCTCGATCGAACTGGTGGACGGCACGCCCGCGATCTTGCAGAATGCAGTAGTTGCCCGGGCTCAATTCGTCGAATGGCGGAATTTCGAGGGTTGGATTGCATTCGATCCACGTGCGCCGCTCACGAAAGTGGAGATGTACCTGACGGCCGTGCACGAGATTGGACATATGCTCGGCCTCAGCCACAACCCAAACCCCAGCTCAGTGATGTATTACATCGACCTGGAGGGTCCGGAGGTGCTCGATTCGTGGGATCTCACGTCTCTCGCCGCCCGTCACAAGCTTCGCATCGATTCGGCCCGCGCCCCGATCCCGGTCAGCGCGAAGCTTGTTCGACGTTGATGTAAGAATTGACATGGCCCCATTGGGCCTCAATTTTCATTGGCAAATCGGGAGTCATGAATGAAAAGAGTCTT